>JAZOOC010000069.1:0-4141 GCA_045654825.1 Clostridia bacterium
CTGGTGCAGAGATAACAACTTTTTTAGCACCTGCTGCGATGTGTGCAGAAGCTTTTTCTTTAGATGTGAAGAAACCTGTGCATTCTAAAACAACATCTACGCCGATTTCGCCCCAGGGAAGTTCAGCGGGGTTAGCGCAAGCATAGATTTTAATTGTTTTTCCGTCAACAGTGATGGAATCTTCGCCAGCTTCTACAGTATGACCATCGTATCTGCCCTGAGCAGTGTCATACTTTAAGAGATGTGCAAGCATAGTAGGATTTGTTAAGTCGTTGATTGCAACAACTTCGTAGCCTTCTGCTCCGAACATCTGACGGAAAGCAAGACGGCCGATACGGCCAAAGCCGTTAATAGCAACTTTTACTGACATAGTAAATTTCCTCCAAAATTTTTAAATTTTAATATAATAATACATCAACTCAGCATATTTTGCAATAGTTTTGATAAATTTTTAACTAATTTAAGCCAAATAGCCAAAAAGATGTTAAATTATTCTTGGTTTTTTTATTAATATGATGATGTTGTATAGTTGGGAGCTTCTTTTGTTATAGAAATATCGTGGGGATGGCTTTCTCTTAAACCTGCACCTGTAATTCTTACAAATTCGCCCTCGTTTTTAAGATTTTCAATAGTGGGAGTTCCGCAATAACCCATACCGGATCTCAATCCGCCCATAAGCTGATATATTGTATCGCTTAAAATGCCTTTATATGGAACTCGTCCTTCAACACCTTCAGGAACAAGTTTTTTGTTATTTGACTGGAAGTATCTGTCTTTGCTTCCGCAAGCCATAGCAGCAAGAGAACCCATACCTCTGTATACCTTAAACTGTCTGCCCTGATAAATTTCTGTTTCTCCGGGACTTTCTTCGCAGCCTGCGAAAAGACTTCCTATCATAACACAGTCGGCACCTGCAGCGATTGCTTTAACTATATCGCCCGAGTATTTAATACCGCCATCTGCTATAACAGTAACATCTCTTCCCTCCATAGCTTCACTTACATCCATAATTGCAGTAAGCTGAGGAACACCGATTCCGGCTACAACACGGGTTGTACAAATAGAGCCGGGTCCGATACCAACCTTAACTGCATCTGCGCCTGCGTCTGCAAGAGCGATAGCAGCCTCTTTTGTTGCAATATTTCCTGCAATAAGCTGAAGGTCGGGATATGCCTGTTTAACTTTTTTAACAGCATTTATAATATTCTGTGAATGGCCGTGTGCAGAATCAAGTGTTACAACATCAACACCTGCATTATATAAAGCACCTGCTCTTTCAAGAACATCTGCAGTTGCACCGATTGCAGCACCAACGAGCAATCTTCCCTTTTCATCTCTTGCAGAATTGGGATACTGAACTGCTTTTTCTATATCTTTAATTGTGATAAGTCCTTTTAAGTAACCTTCACTGTCAACTATAGGTAATTTTTCAACCTTATGATTTGAAAGTATTTCCTTTGCTCTTTCAAGAGTTGTTCCAACAGGTGCGGTAACAATATTTTCAGTTGTCATAACTTCTTTAATAGCTTTGGAATAGTCGGTAACAAATCTTAAATCTCTGTTAGTTAAAATACCGACAAGCTTACCGTCAACAGTTATGGGCACACCCGATATTTTATATCTGCCCATCAAATCATCCGCATCTTTTATAGTGTGGTCAGGAGATAAAAAGAAAGGATCCGTAATAACACCGTGTTCAGATCTTTTTACTCTGTCAACCTCACGAGCCTGATCTTCAATAGACATATTCTTATGAATGATACCTATTCCGCCTTCTCTTGCAATGGATATTGCGAGTCTGGATTCGGTAACCGTATCCATCGCCGCACTTACAAGAGGAATGTTAAGTTTGATTTTCTTTGTTATTCTTGTTGATAAATCAACATCTGCCGGCAAAACATCACTTTTTCTGGGAGCAAGAAGCACATCATCAAAAGTGAGACATTCTCTTATTTCTTTTCTTGCCATACGAATACTCCTTTTTCACATGTATATTATATTGATTATATCCAAATAAATTCAAATAGTCAAGTTTTTTTAAGAGAAAAAAGTTGACAAAAGAAAGTTATTAACATTATAATATTTTTGGTGATTTGATGACAGAATTTTGTTCTTTAAAACTTAACGGTAATATTTTCCTTGCTCCAATGGCGGGAATTACCGATTTGGCATTCCGTACCGTATGCAGAGAATTCGGTGCTTCTTTGTGTTATTCTGAAATGATAAGTGCAAAAGCTCTCACCTATAACGATAAGAAAACTTTTTCTCTTTTAAAAACCAATGATAAAGACTCCCCTCTTGCAGTTCAGCTTTTCGGAAGCGATCCCGAAATTGTTTCAAATGCAGCTGTTATTATAGAAAAAGAGGGATTTCCATTAATAGACATAAATTCCGGTTGCCCTGCCCCAAAGATATTTAATAATGGTGAAGGCTCGGCTCTTATGAAAGACCCCGACCTTTTATATAATATTATAAAAAGAACTGTCAATAAGGTTTCAGTTCCGGTAACTGTTAAAATAAGACGAGGTGTTGATGAAACTTGCGAAAACGCTGTTATATGTGCAAAAGCTGCCGAAGCTGCAGGTGCATCTGCAATAACAGTTCACGGAAGATACAGAGAACAGTATTACAGTGGTGTTTCAGACAAAGAAATAATCAAATCTGTAAGACAAGCTGTTAAACTCCCTGTTGTTGCAAACGGTGATATAACAACTCCGAAAGAGGCATTAAGCTTGATGGAATACACCGGATGCGACTTTGCAATGATCGGCAGAGGTGCTTTGGGAAGACCTTTTATTTTTAAACAAATAAATGATTTTATAAAAAATGGAAAATACGAAAATTACACACCAGATTTTGCACTTGATATTATGATTAAACAAATTTCTCTTGCCTGCGAAAACAAAGGCGAAATCCCCGCAATCAAAGAGGCAAGAAAACATATTCTGTGGTATTTGAAAGGCTTTAAAAATGCAAAAGCTTTAAGAAATGATGCAACAAAGGTAAATACTTTAGAAGATGTTTTAAATTTCAAAAACAGTATAACTTCTCAATTTGAAGAACTTAATTGAAGTATTAAAAAAACTTTAAAAGGAAATGTTAATAGTGCGGATTTACTTCTGAAAGGAACACAAAATGAAATTCAGATATTTATCCCTGCTGTTAATATTTTTTTTGTTTTGCAGTGCCTATACAGTAAAACCTGATACCAAAATTCAGGATTCTGTTTCAGTCTTTTCTTACAATTCTTCCGGATTAAAGGAAAACTTAACCATTGATGATTCATTTGAAAATTACAGTCTTTTAAGATTTTTACCCTTTTTCGGAGAATATATAAAAGAAAAAGAAATTTTTGTTTATCCGTCGGGACAAAGCTGCGGTCTTAAAATACTCACAGATGGAATACTCGTTATTTCAACCGCCTCTGCTCCCGATTCAGACGGAAATATTATCTCCCCTGCTGAGAAAGCAGGAATAAAAGCAGGAGATTATATTTTATCTTTTAACGGAATTAAATTAAAAAACACCGCCCATCTTGAAAAACTTATTAAGGATAACCAAAATAATCCTATAGCACTCGAATTAAACCGCAACGAAAAAAAATATTCAACTAAAGTATTCCCGGAAACTTATGATAATATTAATTATGTTATAGGCATATGGGTAAGAGACAGCACTGCCGGACTGGGAACAGTAACCTATATTACAAAAGATAAAAAAAACTTTGCAGCTCTTGGACATTCGGTTTCAGATGCCGATACAGGAGAAATTATGAATCTTAAAAAGGGTGAACTTTTAACTTCAAGGGTAATTTCAATCAAAAAAGGATATGAGGGATTTCCCGGAGAATTAGTGGGAGTATTCGACAAACCCGAAATAACTTTAGGTAAAATTATCTCGAACAACGAGCATGGTATATACGGCGTTTTGTCCGCAGAGGAAGCTTGTGACGGAATAGAACCTGTTCCCGTTGCTCACAAAAACGAAATAATTACCGGCCCTGCAAAAATACTTTCAACCATAGACGAAAATCCGCCAAAGTATTATGATGTTAAAATTATAAAAGTAATAAAAAAAGAATCCGCAGACGGAAAAAATCTGATAATAGAAGTAACCGACAAAGAATTACTTGAAAAAACCG
>JAZOOC010000070.1:0-8717 GCA_045654825.1 Clostridia bacterium
TTTTGAAAATTTTTTTAAAAATTTTTAATAATATTCTGATTATTTTTCTTGCAAGCGAAGAAAAAGCTGAAAAATAGAGAACCAACCCCAGAAAAAGTCCTGCAATACTGTTGAATTTAATCTCCAGATTATTTATTGATATAAACGAATATAAAACAAAGCCAAAAAGACTTACCGAAGATATAATATCAAATAAGATTTCTGAAACATTCGGTTCAAATTCATATCTTATAAGTCTTATAAGCTCGTATAACATTCCCGAAAGTATTCCCGATATAACAAAAAGCAAAAAGTTTACGACTTCCCTGTTTATTGAAATTTCTTCCATCATCTAAACAGCCTCGAAAACAGTCCTCCGCTTTTTTCCTTTTCATCCGATATGTATTCTGCCAGATAAAAATCACCGACTGCTGAAACTTCTCCGGTATCCAAATTAAGCTTTTCTATTTTAATATTCTCTCCCTTGATTGTAAGAACCCCAAGCTCTGTTATAACAGTAATTGTTGTTTCGTCAAAGCTCTCAACATCCGATACTCCCGAAATGCTTATCTTTTTTCTTCCCTCAAGAATGATGTTTTGCGTATTTCTTTCTTCAGACATAAAAAAACCCTTTCCCTTGAATCTATCCTTAACAACCGCCTTTAGCGTTGGTCGTTCAGGCTACTATAATTCTATTCGGGTAAAGGGTTTATTATTACAAAACTGCTTCAAACATCGAAGAAGCTTCTTCCTTTTTTACATGCTCGGTTAAAGATAAAACTCTGACCGCTGTTTCCTTATCTCCAAACCGGATTTTTATAACATCACCGATTTTAACCTCATAAGAGGGTTTAACAATCTTATCATTTACAGATATTCTACCCTGCTCACAAGCTTCGTTAGCTATAGTTCTTCTTTTGATAAGTCTTGAAACTTTAAGATATTTACCAATTCTCATTATATTTCCCCGCAGTAAGAGTATTTTTCATAAGCATTGCAATAGTCATAGGTCCTACGCCACCGGGAACGGGAGTAATATATGAAGCAACCTCTTTTACAGATTCGAAATCAACATCGCCGCAAAGCTTTCCGTTTTCATCTCTGTTCATTCCTACATCTATAACAACCGCACCGGGCTTTATCATATCCGCAGTTACCATTTTTGCCACACCAACAGCAGCAATAACAATATCCGCTCGTTTTACAACTTCTTTTAAGTCTTTTGTTTTTGAATGACAAACAGTAACAGTTGCGTTATTTTGAAGCATAAGCATCGCCTGAGGCTTTCCTACAATATTGCTTCTTCCTATTATAACACACTCTTTTCCCGCTATTTCAAGGCCTGTTTCTTTTATAAGCTCCATAACACCAGCAGGTGTGCATGGCGCAAGCTTATAATCACCTATCATTATCTTACCCACATTTTCAGGATGGAATGCATCGACATCCTTTTCGGGAGAGATATTATCTATAACCGCTTTATCATCAAGATGAGCGGGCAGCGGAAGCTGAACAAGTATTCCGTGAATTTTCGGGTCATTGTTAAGCTTTTTAACAAGAGCAATAAGTTCTTCCTGGGTAGTTTCTTCGGAAAGCGCGTATTCAACCGAATACATTCCTGTTTCTTCGCAGGCTTTTTTCTTATTATTAACATAAACTCTTGATGCAGGATTGTTTCCTACAATAACAACTGCAAGGCCGGGAACTTTCCCCTGCTCCTTTAAAAGCGAAACTTCTTTTTTAATCTGTTCTTTTATTTTAGCTGCAACAGCTTTACCATCTATAATTTTAGCACTCATAATTATCTCCCTAAATTTATAACTGCTTTCATATCATACATACCGGGTTTTGCATCAGCGATAAACTGAGCCGCTTTTACTGCTCCCTCTGCAAAAACCTTTTTGCTTAATGCGGTATGATTGAGAGTTATAATTTCGTCATTGCCTGCAAAAATAACATCATGCTCACCAACAATTGTTCCGCCTCTTACCGAATGAATTCCAAGCTCTGTTTTCTCTCTCTGCTTACGCACACTGTGTCTGTCATAAACATAAGACAAAGCTGAATCAAGCGCTTCGTTCACTGCATCTGCAAGCATAAGCGCGGTTCCGCTTGGAGCATCAAGCTTTTTATTATGATGCTTTTCTATTATTTCAATGTCGAAATCGTCTTTTAAAACTTCGGCAGCTTTTTTTACAAGCTCTACCATAAGATTAACTCCCAAAGACATATTCGCAGAACGGAAAACAGGTATTTCTTTGGATGCTTCGTCTATCTCAGTAAGTTGTTCGAAAGAAAGACCGGTGGTTGCAATAACAGCCGGTAATTTTCTTTTCTTTGCATAAGAAAGAAGAGGCGACAAAGCAGCAGGATTTGAAAAATCTATAATAACATCAGCAGGACCGTCATACTCATCCGGTGTTGCGTATATAGGATAAGCCCGGTCCGCAGCCGTATATTTATCAAATCCGCAGATAATACAAACATTACTGTCTTTTTCAGCAACCTCTGTTATAGCCTTGCCCATCTGACCGCTGCATCCGCTTAAAATTATATTTATCATAGGTATCTCCTTTTAGATAAGATTAACTTTTTTCATTGCAGAAATAAGTTTTTCTTTATTGGCATCTTCCATTTCAGCCAGAGGAAGTCTTAAATCTCCAACTTCAAATCCCATAAGATTCAATGCGGTTTTAACGGGAACAGGATTAACCTCTATAAACAGTCGGTTGATAAGCTCTAAAAGGTCAAGCTGAAGCTTTGCGCTTTCTTGAACCTTGCCGTCAAAATAAAGCTGACACATTTCGTGAGTTTCTTTGGGCATAACATTGGCAAGAACAGAAATTACACCTTTTCCGCCTATAGAAAGAGTAGGAACGATAAGATCGTCGTTTCCTGAATATATATCATATCTGCCTCTGAAATTAGCAGCAACTTCAGTAGTATATGAGAAATTCCCGCTTGCTTCCTTAATACCTACAATAGTATCTATATCCTTTAATTTATCAAGCACAGAAAGAGATATATTAACACCTGTACGAGATGGTACATTATATAAAATAGTAGGAATATCGGTACAGGTTGTCATTGCGCGGAAATGTTTTTCAAGACCGTTTGCATTTCCCTTATTATAATAAGGAGTAACATTAAGGAATGCATCTACACCGGTTTTGGCAACCTCTTTGCATAAGTTTATTCCGTGATCGGTATTGTTGCTTCCTATTCCTGCAATAACGGGAATTCTTTTATTAACCTTTTCAACCGTAAATCTTACTGCCTCAATATGCTCTTCATCGGGCATGGTTGAAGCTTCACCGGTAGTTCCACAAACGATAATTGCATCTGTCTTATTCGCTATCTGAAACTCTATAAGCTTTTCAAATTCATCAAATTTAATTGTATTTCCGTTAAAAGGCGTAACAATTGCAACGCCTGATCCGGTGAAAACAGTGTTTCCCATTTTTAAATCTCCTTTTTTAATCCATATATCCTTTTGCACAAAGAAGCTCTGCAAGTAATACAGCACCGCCGGCAGCACCTCTTAAGGTATTGTGAGACAATGCAACGAATTTATAATCATACTGAGAGTCTTCTCTTAATCTTCCGATTGATACTGCCATACCGTTTTCAAGATTTCTTTCGGATTTTGTCTGAGGACGGTCGGGTTCTTCGAAATAGTGGAGGAATTTTTTAGGTGCTGAGGGAAGATTGAGTCTCTGAGCTTCTCCCTCAAAGTTATTCCAGATTTCTTTTATTTTCTCAATAGAAGGTTTGTTTTTGAAAGAAACGAATGTAGCCGCAAGGTGTCCGTTTGATACGGGAACTCTGATACACTGTGAAGTAATAGCCATTGTATCGTTGTTAACGATTTTTCCGTTTTCAACCTTACCCCATACTTTTAAAGGCTCTTTTTCGCTTTTTTCTTCTTCTCCGCCTATGTATGGAATGATATTATCAACCATTTCGGGCCATGTTTCAAATGTTTTACCTGCTCCGGAAATAGCCTGATAAGTACAAGCGAGAACTTTATCTATACCAAACTCGGTTAAAGGATAGAGTGCGGGAACATAAGTCTGCAATGAACAGTTGGATTTTACTGCTATAAATCCTTTTTTAGTTCCGAGACGCTTTCTCTGTGCATCTATAACCTCTGCATGAGAATAGTTAAGTTCGGGTATAATCATAGGAACATCTTCTGTATTTCTGTGCGCTGAGTTATTAGAAATTACAGGACATTCATTTTTAGCATATTTTTCTTCGAGAACTTTTATATCCTCTTTTTTCATATTTACCGCGCAGAATACAAAATCAACTTCTGAAGAAATTGCTTCTACATCCCCTTCTGCGTCTTTAACAGTCATTTTTGCGACGGAGTCGGGAATCGGCATATCCATAACCCATTTATCACCAACAGCATCTTTATAAGTTTTACCGGCTGAACGGGAAGAGGCGGCAAGAACTTTTATATCAAACCAGGGATGATTGTATAAAAGAGTAATAAAACGCTGACCTACCATTCCTGTAGCGCCGATAATTCCAACATTGTATTTTTTCATATACAATACTCCTTTCATTTTATATATATTACCAATAGATATGATAACATTACAAAAGTAAAATGTCAAATAAATACGCAAAAAAACTTGAAAAAGTATATACATTTGTGCTATTATATATTAATAAGTCGTAAATTGATTGGAGGAACTTAAGATGTCAGGACATTCCAAATGGTCCAACATTAAAAGAAAAAAAGAAAAAACAGACGGTCAGAAAGCGAAAGTTTATACCAAAATCGGTAGAGAAATCGCTGTTGCCGTTAAAGCCGGAGGACCCGACCCGGATAATAATCCCAAACTTAAAGATATTATCGCAAAAGCAAGAGCAAACAATATGCCAAACGATAATGTTAAAAGATGTATCGATAAAGCAGCCGGTTCTCAGGATACAGATAACTACGAAGAAGTTGTATATGAAGGCTACGGCCCCAAAGGTGTTGCCGTTATTGTTGAAACATTAACAGACAACCGTAACAGAACTGCTTCGGATGTAAGACATTATTTCGACAAATTCGGCGGAAACTTAGGAACTACCGGATGCGTATCTTTTATGTTTGATAAAAAAGGTGTAATTCTCATCGAAAAAACAGATGATATTGATGAAGAAGTTTTAATGACCGATGCTCTTGAAGCAGGAGCGGACGATTTCAACGAGGAAGAAGAATTTTTCGAAATTCTTACCGCTTGGGAAAGTCTTTCGCAAATCAGAGATGAGCTTGAAGCGAAAGGTTATAAATTCGAAAAAGCAGAGGTTGAACTTATCCCCTCTACTTACACAGCCTTAACAGATGAAAAAGATATCCTTATGATGAGTAAATTAATTGAGCATCTTGAAGATAATGACGATGTTCAGGAAATTTATCACAACTGGGAAAATGAAGAATAATTAATTCAAAGGGGCGGAACAATATGCAAAAAATAGGTGTTTTAACAAGTGGTGGCGACGCACCCGGTATGAATGCCGCAATAAGAGCGGTTGTTCGTGCGGGATTGCACAACGGTCTTGAAGTTTTCGGCATCCAGGAAGGATACAAGGGACTTTTAAATAACGAAATTATCCCTATGAATTACAGAAGTGTTTCTGAAACCATGAACAGAGGCGGAACTATTTTAAAAACTGCCCGTTGCGATGACTTCAAAGAAGATAAAAACATTTTAAAAGCTATAGAAAATGCTAAAAAATCAGGAATTGAAGGAATTGCTGTTATCGGCGGTGATGGTTCTTTTCGAGGTGCAAGAGATTTATCAAGACTTGGAATGCCCACTATAGGTATTCCTGCAACAATCGATAATGATATCACCTGCACTGATTATACTATCGGTTTTGATACTGCTTTAAATACCGCCTGCGAATGTATCGACAAATTAAAAGATACCGGTGCATCTCACAGCAGATGTAATGTTATTGAAGTTATGGGCAGACACGCAGGTCATATAGCTCTTGAAGTTGGTATTGCAAACGGCGCAGAGGTTATTATTATCCCTGAGTCTAAATTCGATTTAAAAAGAGATATTGTTGAAAGAATTCATAAAGCAGCTCTGAAAGGCAAAAAGCATTTCGTTGTTATTATTGCAGAGGGTATCGGCGATGCTGAAAAGGTTGCAATCCAGATTGAAACCTTAACAGATATAAGCACCCGTGCTACAATTTTAGGCCATTTGCAAAGAGGCGGTTCTCCTACCGTTAAAGACAGAGTTATGGCTACAAGATTCGGTGTTAAGGCTGTTGAACTTTTACAGAAAGATATCGGAAACAGAGTTGTTGCATCCAAAGGCGGAAAAATCGTAGACTACGATATAACCGAAGCGTTACAGATGGAAAAAACCATTGATAAAGATTTATTTGAAGTATATAAGATAGTAACGGAGTAATTATGGTTAAAAAACTACCGAATATTATCACTGTTATAAGACTTATTCTTATCCCTTTATTTGTACTTACCTTTTACAGTGATATAGAAAACAGGAAAACTGTATATTCTTTAATTTTTGCCTTAAGTGGTCTTAGCGATGTATTGGACGGCTATATTGCAAGAAAATTCAACTGCGAAAGCAAATTCGGAAAGCTTATGGATCCATTTGCAGATAAAATGATGCAGATATGTGTTGCAGGGTGTGTTGCCAGTGTTGAAAAACAACTGATATGGGTTCCTATCTTCCTTGCAGTAAAAGAACTTTTTATGATTTGCGGCGCAGCCGGTCTTTTAAAGCAAAAGAACATTGTTGTTCAGTCAAACTGGGCGGGCAAGCTCGCAACAGTTATATATTTCATCGCTTTTATGGCACTTCTTATATTCGATAATGTTATAAAACCTGAAATAACTCAATTACTCTGCGGTGCATTTGCTGTTTTTTCAGTTATGGCACTTTTAATCTATATCAGAAAATACTTAAAAATGTATAATGAGCAGAAAACAAAAAATATGACGGTATAAGCCGTCATATTTTTTTATCTAGGGGATAGGAAAAAAGCTTTGGAATGAACAAACTGAGCCAAAGCTTTAGCTTTGGGTTACCCGACGGCGTATGAGTATACGCCGAGTGGCGAAGTTTGTTTATAGCAAGAAAAGATTGAATTTTCATAAAAACCGATTTTTTCGGTTTTTATACCTGTATTTTTGTTTTCATAAATTAACTTACTGAAATTATGCCTTTTACTCTTTTCTTGCAGTCCGGAGCTTTTTAACATCCCCATATTTCTTTATTAATTTCATCAATCAGTTTGGTTGCCATAATTGTATTTCCCATATCCGTCAGATGAACATCATCTTTATAAAAGCATTCTCTGTATTGAGGAATAAAATCTTTTGAATTAATTTCATAAAAATTGTCATAATAAGCTATAAGCTTTGAAATAATTTTTCTTACTTCCTCAATCGTTTGCTCTTTTTTATTTTCTTCCTGAATTATCATATCATCATTGTGATAATTATCCTTAAATTTTAAAATTTCGGGTGGAATGATTACCGCAACCGGCACATCCGGAAATACATCTTTCAGCTTTTCAAAATACTCTTTGGCATCTTCGCCATTCTTAAATCTTCCGGATGCCCAGTCGTTTATTCCGTAAGAAACAATAATCATATCGGGAACGAAATCTGTTTTTTCTATATTATCCTTATAAAACACATCTCCGCCTATCGACTGATTTATCATATTCGCATTATAATAGTCTGAAATTATATTTGCGTAGCTGTTGGAAGAATGATTGGGATAATAGCCCTGAAGCATCGAATCACCGAGCGCCAATATCGTTTTTGTTCTAAAATGAGGTTTTATATCCTCCGGCAAATTAATATCAGAAATCTGTATTTTGGATGTAGTCGGAAAATATATTGTTATCTTTTTTTCTTTGTCCGACGAACTGACAAAATATTTAAATACTCCCGAATCCTCAAATGTTTCTTTGCTCACATTATATTTATATACGCCGTCTTCGAACAAGTCAACAGAATAATATTCTCTGTTTGTTCCTTTTGATATATAATAATTGAAGGATATTTCGCCGCCTCTGGTATAAAACTCAAGCTTTACCGAGGCAGTGCAATAAGCTCTTAAAGCATATCCTCTTTGGGTAAGAAGTTCAAGCTGATTTTTACTAAGTCGCAAAAAAGAATAAATTCCGTCATTTTCTTCTATGCTGATTGTTCCAAGTGTTATCTCTTCGAGCATTTTTTTATTGATTACCATTATCCAACACCTCTTCGGCATTATATAACTTTTAATCCGAATTGTCAATCATCAGAGAGCAACCACTATATGTTCTTTTGAAGCTTTTTTAGCTGCAAGACACATAGCCGCACTTGTAATTCCCTCGATTAACGGAGAATTGGAAACCGATTTGTTTCCCATAACCTCTATAAAATTTCGTGCAAGCTCTTTGTCTCCGCCGAAATGATTTCCTTTTCCCTCTTTAAAGGAATATTCTTCTTTTGAAGGTTCAAGATGTCTATATACTGTTATAGTATTTTTAAGCCAGTCAAATTCAAGAGTGCCCTCGTAACCGATAAGCCTTGCTCCCCTTTTCCCCGCATCTCCGCGAACAACGAAATTCTGGGAATACACAACATGCATACCGCTTTCATATTCTATAATTGCACTTCCGCTGTCTTCATTTCCTGTATCTATCGCAAAACAGCAATATTCACCGATTGAATATCCGTCTCCTAATTTCAAAACATT
>JAZOOC010000071.1:0-8048 GCA_045654825.1 Clostridia bacterium
CGTATTTATCCAAAAGACTTATGGCAAGTACAAATACCTGCAATGCCCCGGTAAGATACAGGAAAATATTAACTGTATATCCAAGTGTTGCATATCTTTTAGCCTGAACCGCATATTTTCTCTGAAAAACAAGAATACACATAAAAACAGTATACATAATACCGGTTACAGACTGAGCGAAGTAATAAAATCTTGTAGATTCATCTGCTGCTATAACGATAATATTAACAACTGAAAGGATAATAAGGCTCTTTGCGAAATCATTTACATCTCTTCCATATGCAGAAGTTGTTGAATAATAAAGAGTCCACACGATAAGTAAAAGTTTAGAAACAAAATTAGGAACAATAAGAAATGGAAACACATGAAATTCCGCTCTTAACACTCCTACATTCAAAAGAAGTAACGCAAGCATTACCAAAGCGGCCAATATATATGCAGCTACGCCGCAAGTTCTGTATGATTTTGTCAATAATCTGCTGTTTTTTATATTAAGCAAATCACATCACCCTTCTTTATGCTATAGTTATTCCGGCGGTGATACCGCCGGAATAACAAACTTATTGTAATGACAACAAGGTTCTTTGAAATTCTCAAACATTAGTTTGTTAGAATTTCGTGAAGTCATTATTATATGAGATTAAGATAAGAAATTTCTGCTTCTATGAAGAACTTGGAACCGCTCTTAATGAAGCCTTCAACATTTCCTATAATTTCATCCTGTGAGAACACGGTGTTCACAGGAACAGGACCGTTATCTCCGTTAATTCTGCAAAGAAGTCTTACAAAGAGTTTTCCGTCTTTATCGTAAACGAGGTTAGGATATACAACGAATTCTATATCAAGACCTGTTTTGCTTTTGATGTTTGTTGTTGCTTTAGCAAGATAGTTTACAAAAAGCTCTTTATAATCTTTAACAAAAGTTACCTTATCAACAGGAGCAGTACCTTTGATTTCTCTTTCATATACAACAGCCGGAACATCAGCTGCTATATATTTATACTGGCTGTGATTTGCCGGATACTGCTGATAGTTATGTGAAAGCTTGATTTTTTCTTCAACAAATTTTCCGTTTTTCTTATTTGTTGAAATAACAGTCTGGCTTCCGCAAAGCTCATCGAACTGGAGAAGAAGAGCAGCTATATCTTTATGAGTAGCTTTCTTATCGGGAGATAAGCTTCCGTCGCCATTTAAAAGAATTCCGTTACCGGCAGCATAGCTAAGAAGATTTTTCTTCTTGGAAGGAACATTTCCTATATCAGTATAGTTAGTTCCGTTTCCGTAATAAGAAGAACCGGAGAATTTCATAAACGCAGCAGAAAGGATTGCAACAGCATCTTCTCTTGTAGCAATTTTATCTGCAAGAGCTTTATCTACTTTTGATTCTCCAAGACTCAAGCTGTTCATAATAGCAGTATCTTTTGCATACTCATGCTCAAAAGATGCATTATAAGTATAATCACCATATGAAATTGTATATTCACCGCTTATTATGCGAAGTGCAAGTCTTGAAAGTTCGCCTATAGTCATATTTCCGTTTTCGGAATATGCTTTTTCTGTATCAAAGCTTTCAAACACTCTTTTTAAAAGGTCTTTGTTAGCAACATCGGTAAAGCTTACATTAGCATCAGCAAAATTCTTTTCCTGAACACGAATGATAAGAGTAGCTGCTTCTGCTCTTGTTAAGGTTTCGTTAAGTCTTAAAACAACACCGTCATCACCATTTACGATACCATCGTTATATGCCCATGAAACAGCATTTTTGTTTTTAGCCTGGTTTGTAACAACTATTGATGCGGGATTAACTTCGGGAGAACCTGCTCTCTTATAAAGAAGAACAATTGTTTCTTCTCTTGTTATGGGTTTGGAGGGTTCAAAAAGATTATTTAAGCTATCCATTTCGGATGTCATAATATAATCATAAGCCCAGTGGTCGGGAGTAACATCTGAATATGCTTTTTCTCTTACAACTGTACCAACGCCCATCATTTTAACGAATTCTGCTCTGGTAAGTATTCCGGATGGTTTAAAAGTTCCGTCATCGTAACCATTAACTGTTCCCTGGTCTACCAGCTTGGTTACAAATGAATATGCCCAGTGATCCTTGGGCAAATCTGTGAAATCCGCAGCTGCAAAAGCAGGAACGGATAATACTAACAATACTGCAAGTAAGCTTGCTAAAATTCTCTTTGGCATAAAAAACACCTTCCTTAGTTAATAACAGAACAACAATTCGCTATTCTGCCATAAAAGTATATCATATTTTTTTTGCATTTTCAATAGAAATAACAAAATATATTATAATATTTATGTCATATAAACTAATTATTGCATTTTTCGACATATTGTGTTACAATATATCCTGTTATTTAATGCGAAGGAGAGATTTATTTGAAAAATATCGCTTTGGTAGTTTCGGATTTTGACAACACAGAAGTTAAAAAAGGACTTGCTGCCCTTTATCCGAAGCTCAGTGAAAAATACAATGTTAAAATAATTGCATATAAAGGAAATTCCTCTGAAGAATACGGAGATAATCTTATAACCCTTGATATACCGTTTGAAGAAAAAGGGTTATTAAACAATATTATATCGAAATTAAAAAGAATATTTCAGTTAAGAAAGCTTGCAAAGAACGAAAATATAAGACTTATAATTTCACTTTGCGAAAAAGCAAACCACTCGGTTGCATATTCTTTCACATCTGTTAAAAAATCAATTTACTGCGGTTCGTTTTCCGACTGCAAGAAAAATGGTGCAAAATATGCAAAAATGCTTAAACACAGTGACGCAATTCTTATAAGAAGCAAAGCACTCGGAACATTTTTCGAAGAACAGTATCCCTCAGTTTCCGGTAGAATCAAAGTGATCGAGCATCCGATTGATTTGGAAAACATCGAAACCTTATCCAAAGAGCCAATTGCAGATGAATATAAGGCTTTATATGAAAGCAAGAAAATTATCGCAGTAAGCGCTCCCTTTACTTATGAAAAAGGCCACTGGAACATTTTAAAAGCTTTTGCTATTTTAAAGGAATCTGTTAAAGATGCGGCTTTGGTATTTATAGGTGCCGGCGGTGAATATGAAGAAAAAATCAGAAAAATGGCTTCCGACTCGATAAATAAAGATGATATTATTTTTATAAACGAAACAAAAAATCCATATAAATATATTGCAAACGCAGCTGTATATGCCCAGTCTGATATAAGTGACGGTGGTCAGTTATCTCTGCTTGAAGCTATTGCCTGCAACACTCCCGTTGTTGCATCCGACTGCATGACAGCTGAAATTCTTTTCAGCAAATTCGATCCCGAATTCAAATGCAAGAAAATGACTTTTGCGGATTACGGAATTATAACTCCCTCTTTTGATACAAGAGAGGATTATAATTACATTGCATCCTACAGCGAGCATATCGACCTTGCAAACGCAATAAAAGAAATGATCTTAAGCGAAAAAATACCTGAAATTTTAAGAAAAAAAGCCTATAAATCTCTTGAAAGATATAGCAGTGAAAAAATTCTCAAATCATATATTGAATTTGCAGATAAACTTTATTTATGTCTATAAATATATACTCAAAAAGCAGCTACATAGAATTTCATGTAGCTGCTTTTTTATACCGGAAATTATTCTTTCTCACTTATTTCAGCGTGAAGTTCCTGTAAAGATTTAATAACACCGCAACCCGGCTTTTTCATAGATTTTATGCCGCTTGCGGCAGCTTTTGCAGCTGCAATAGTGGTAATGTAGGGAATCTTCTTTTTAATAGCAGCTTTACGCAAATAGCTATCATCAACAGCATCATCTCCGCTAATTGGCGTATTGATTACCAGATCCACCTTGCCATTTACTATCATATCGTTAACATCAGGTCTTGCTTCACCTAATTTATACACAAACTCAGACAGAATGCCGGCATCGGTAAGTATTTTCTGAGTACCTTTGGTAGCTAAAATTCTAAATCCTGCATCCAAAAAGTCACGGGCAACCTCCAGCACTTCTTCTTTGTCTTTATCGCTAACGGAAATCAACACTTTTCCGGAGAGTGGCAACTGTGTTTGAGTAGCCTCCTGAGCCTTTATAAATGCTTCACCATAAAAGCGCGACAATCCCAATACCTCACCTGTAGAACGCATCTCGGGACCAAGCACCGGGTCTACTTCAGGGAACATATTAAACGGAAATACAGCTTCCTTAACTCCGTAATAAGGAATATTGTGCTCCTTAAGTCCGGGTACAGGAGATTCTCTGTTTGTGAGTTCCGATGTAACAATATCAATAGCCAATGGAACCATACGAATATTGCAGACTTTAGATACTAAAGGCACCGTACGGGAAGCTCTTGGGTTAGCTTCAAGTACATATACTTTATCATTCTCGATAGCGTACTGCATATTCATAAGACCTTTTACGCCCATCTCTTCTGCTATTTTGCGGGTATATTCTTTGATAGTAGCAACATTTTCTTCAGAAATATGCCGAGACGGGATGATACAAGCAGAGTCACCGGAGTGAACACCTGCAAGTTCAATATGCTCCATAACAGCAGGTACAAAAGCATGTTTTCCATCGCTTATCGCATCGGCTTCACATTCCAAAGCGTGATTTAAGAAACGGTCAATAAGTATAGGACGATCAGGTGTAACACCTACGGCCGCAGCCATATATTTTTTCAAATTTTCAGAATCGTAAACCACTTCCATACCACGACCGCCGAGCACATAGGAGGGGCGCACCATAACAGGATAGCCAATCTTTTCAGCGATTTCCAACGCTTCTTCTACAGTAACAGCCATTCCGGACTCGGGCATTGGTATTTCCAATTTTTCCATCATGGCACGGAACAAATCTCTATCCTCTGCCAAATCAATAACCGAAGGAGGCGTGCCTAAGATTTTAACACCGTTCTTTTCCAAATCAGCAGCTAAATTCAAAGGTGTCTGACCACCAAACTGAGCAATAACACCTACCGGTTTTTCCTTATGATAAATACTTAGCACATCTTCAAGGGTCAATGGTTCAAAATAAAGTTTATCAGATGTATCGTAGTCTGTAGATACCGTCTCAGGATTGCAGTTAACAATAATGGTTTCAAATCCTAATTTTTTCAATGCCAGAGAAGCATGAACACAGCAGTAATCAAACTCTATTCCCTGACCTATTCGGTTGGGGCCGCCACCCAATATCATTACTTTGGGTTTTTCTTCACTAACGGGATTTTTATCTGTGCCGTTATAGGTAGAATAATAATAAGCTTTATCCTGAGTACCGCTGACATGAACCGGTTCCCAATTTTCTTCAATTCCCAATTCATTTCTGCGGTTACGAACAGCATCTTCGGAAATTTCAAGTATTTTACTCAGATACTTATCAGAAAATCCATTTTTCTTGGCAGTTTTCAACGCTTCGTCCGAAGGTAAATCTCCCTTGAACTCTAAAAGCTGTTCTTCTTCTTGTACTAATTCCTGCATTTGTTTGATAAACCAATGCTTAACCTTAGTAATATTATGAATTTCCTCTACAGTAGCACCCTTACGCAATGCTTCATACATTATAAAATGGCGTTCACTTGAAGGAGTATGCAATAGTTTAAGCAACTCAGTTTTTGAAAGATTGTTGAAATCTTTAACATATCCTAATCCGAAACGACCTGTTTCCAGACTTCGAATAGCCTTCTGGAAAGCTTCTTTGTAGGTCTTTCCTATACTCATAACCTCTCCAACCGCACGCATCTGAGTACCCAGCTTATCTTCTACGCCTTTAAACTTTTCAAACGCCCAACGAGCAAACTTGATAACAACATAATCTCCATCGGGCAGGTATTTATCCAGTGTTCCATACTTTCCGCAAGGAATGTCCTTAAGAGTTAATCCGGTTGCAAGCATGGCAGATACCAAAGCGATGGGAAATCCGGTAGCTTTAGATGCCAGAGCAGAAGAACGCGAGGTTCTTGGGTTAATTTCAATAACAATATCTCTGTCTGTCTTGGGGTCATGTGCCCACTGAACATTGGTACCACCGATTACCTGAACGGATTCAACTATTTTATATGATTTTTCCTGCAATCGTTTTTGAACATATTCAGGAATAGTAAGCATTGGTGCAGAACAGAAAGAGTCGCCGGTATGAACACCAAGCGGATCTATATTCTCAATAAAACAAACAGTAATCATATTACCATCTTTATCACGAACAACTTCAAGTTCCAGTTCTTCCCATCCGAGAATAGATTCCTCTACAAGAACCTGACCTACCAAACTCTCCTGAAGTCCACGGGAACAAACTGTACGAAGTTCATCAACATTGTATACCAAGCCACCGCCTGAACCGCCCATTGTGTAAGCCGGACGCAATACTACAGGATAACCCAATTTATCAGCTATTTCCAATGCCTGCTCTACAGAATATGCCACTTCGCTTCTCGCCATTTCAATACCCAGGCTATCCATAGTTTCTTTGAATGCAACACGGTCTTCACCGCGTTCGATCGCATCAACCTGCACACCGATAACTTCGACATTATACTTTTCAAGAACACCTGCCTGAGCAAGCTCCGAACAAAGATTCAAGCCGGATTGTCCGCCTAAATTAGGCAATAACACATCAGGACGCTCTTTTTCAATAATCTGTTCCAATCTTTTAACATTCAACGGCTCAATATAAGTAGCATCCGCCATTTCCGGATCGGTCATAATTGTAGCCGGATTGGAATTTACCAACACAATTTCGTAACCTAAATTTCGCAATGCCTTACAAGCTTGTGTGCCGGAATAGTCAAATTCACAGGCTTGTCCGATAATAATAGGGCCTGAGCCTATGATCAAAGCTTTTTTCTTCTGCATAAGGAAATCCCCTCTTTTATAACAAACATTTTTCTTCAAATTTAATATTACATAAGAATATTTCTTGCAACATGCACACCGCTTGCAGATGCGTGAGACAATGAGTGAGTAATACCGCTTCCGTCACCGATAATATAGAGTCCTTGATAACGGGATTCCAATTTCTCGTTTACTTCAACTTCCATATTGTAGAATTTGACTTCCACACCATATAACAAGGTATCTTCGTTCGCAGTACCGGGCGCTACTTTATCCAAAGCATAAATCATTTCAATAATTCCATCAAGAATACGCTTAGGCAAGACCAAACTCAAATCACCGGGAGTTGCCTGAAGAGTAGGCGTAATAAATGCTTCTTCTATACGGCTTGGCGTAGAACGGCGGCCACGAACCAAATCTCCGAAACGCTGAACTATAACTCCACCGCCAAGCATATTGCTTAACCGGGCAATAGATTCACCATACCCATTGGAATCCTTAAAAGGTTCAGAAAAATGCTTAGCAACCAACAAAGCAAAATTGGTATTTTCGGTCTGCATAGCGGGGTCTTCATAGCTGTGACCGTTAACAGTAATAATACCGTTAGTATTCTCGTTAACTACTGCACCCTTTGGATTCATACAAAATGTACGAACTTTGTCGCCATATTCCTTAGTACGATAAACAATCTTGCTTTCATACAGCTCGTCAGTCAGGTGTGCAAAAACATTAGCGGGCAATTCCACACGAACGCCAATATCCACACGATTGGAATTTGTCGGGATATCAAGTTCCCTGCATACCTTTTCCATCCACTTGCTTCCGCTTCTTCCGACAGAAACAATACATTTCTCACATTCGTAAGCGGCATGGTTGCAAACAACCGAATAGCCGCCATCGATTACACCGATAGTCTGTACAGGAGTATCAAAGTAGAAATCCACTTTATTCTCCAGATGTGCATAAATATTTTCAAGAACTATATAGTTAATATCAGTGCCAAGATGACGAACAGAAGCATCCAACAAATGAAGGTCGTTCTGAATACACAAGGTCTTAAAACGAGAGCCGGCAGTTGTATAAAGCTTAGTTCCTTCGCCACCATATTGCATATTGATTTCATCAACATAACCCATTAACTCCAACGCTCGTTTCTTACCGATATACTCATGCAAAGTACCGCCAAAGTCATTGGTAATGTTATATTTACCATCCGAGAAAGCA
>JAZOOC010000072.1:0-11918 GCA_045654825.1 Clostridia bacterium
AGGCATATCGCAAATTCTGTCAGGAATTTATATCGCTGATGAATTCACTATGTGAATTCATCATAGGATCATATCAAGTCAAAACCAAACTCTCTAACCTTTAGTGTTAGTTAATGAGCATTTTATTTATTATACCATAAAAAAACAAAAATGGCAACCATCTATATGCAGTGGTTGTCATTTTTCAGTTACCAGAGAGGTTTAATAATTTTAGGGAAATCCCTATAATCATCTATAGTAAGATACGGAAAATCTGATTTATACACAGACTCGTCATTGCCGCCCAATCCGTAATCATCACCTATGTAGACGATATTTTCGTGTTTTAAATCGTTCTCCTTACAATAGATATCAAGTGCATAATATTTATTATATGGCATTGGCGCCATATCAAAGGAAGATGAACCCCCCACAAAAACAGTGTATTCCGAGAACGCAGCAACAACCTCATCATAGATTTTTCTTCTCTTCACTCTGTCTGGGTCAAATGAAAGCTTGTCCTCCGATTTTGCTTTAGTGCCCAAAAGAGGGAATGTTATACACCCTGAAGGATGAAATTCAACATTGTCACCGGCATAATCTGTGTATCCAAATTTCTCTCTCAAATTTGCAACTTTTTCTTCAACAGAATCCTTATCAATCGGGAATTGCAAATCACGCACTACATCAATGCTTTTTGTTTGTACATTATATGTACCGTACTGTAATCCGTAGTTCCCTATGATATCAATGGGATATTGTCCTAACTGGTTGAAAATTCTCATAACCTGCCCTGCACCAACCATTAAAAGCTTATATTTTTGAGATAATTTATCTAAAGCTTCTTTATGCGCTTCATCTAATGGTTGCTTGTGCTGGGTAAGTGTCCCATCAAGGTCCATTGCAACCACTTTTATTTTTTCTGTATTCATTACATCTCACCTCCAAATAAATCATAATACAGCCAGAGTACCGTATAACGATCTTTCAAATCCTTTGCATACAACATGGCATCTTCTATTTTCTTTTCGCCATATAATTTATAAAATTCTTCCATATCCAATCCCACAACAGAAAGTATTTGCTCAATTTCTTTTGAACTTGGCATCTGCGACAAGATATTCTTGATTTCTTCTTCCTTTTGCTTGTAAGTCTGTATCCTGTCTTTGGAATAGTTACCTATTCTATTCTGTAAACTTATACATCCTTCTGATACGGACTTGTATATTCTGTTCATTATTTCTGTATATTCTTCTGATGATGGTCGGTAAATCTTATCCGGAAAATCTGATTTCACTATTTCCTCACGTAGTTTTGCAGTTATAACAGTCGAATACGCAACATCTATACCATGCGGAAAATAATCATCCGAATTAATAATACCGACAATTTCAAAAAAATGAGAAAGGTGGTGTTCACTACCAGATGCAGGTCTTGATGTACCCGCAAAGCTCATCATAATACCAACAATCATAAGTGCTTCTGTAAGTATTTTAATACTCTCTTCTTTGCGCTCCAATAGCCCTTGTGCAGTTTCTAAAGTATGTTCAATCATCTGAAAAGTCGTATCATAAATATATTGACAGAAATATTCTCCCGTTACTTCAGTACTCAACTTCCAGTCGCACAATGCCGAGTATTTTCCTACAATATCCCCATACCCTGCCTTTATCATTTCCTTAGGAGCATTTTTTAGCACTTCTGTATCTGCAATGATTGCCTTTGGCAACCCTGCCTTTACAGTTTCTTTCATACCGCCAAGTATCATCGCTGCGCCGTCTGATGCATAACCATCCATCGATGGTGCAGTTGCAACGATTATGTATGGTATTTTTGAAAAGAAGGCAACATATTTACACAAATCCTGAATAACGCCCGAACCAATACCCAAAATTAAGTCTGCACCGTCCAAAACTTCTCTTACTTTTTCTATAGCCTTTTCATTTGGAATAAGAACGGTTTTGCCGGGGAAAATGACTTTTTTGACTTTCTTGCGGCATAAAGCTTTCTCAACATATTCTCCGGCCGCAGAATATGTATTCTCATCCGCCACCATTAAAATATTTTCGTTTTGCTCGCAAAGTTTCTCCAGCCTGGCAATCGCACCGGCTTCTATGTATACATATTCAATATCGCAATGATGCATTTTTCCGCAGGCGCACTCTACACCGTGCAAAATATTGTTGATGTCCATAAATATTACCCCTTTTTCAAATTTTAATATTTACTTTTTTTGATATGTATATTATAATACTATCGTCAAAACAAATCAACACCTGGCTGTAAATCAGTCAAAAACTTGATGATTGTGCATATGTTTTTGAAAAACAGTCAATATCAATCATTTTCAAGGAGATACAATATGCAAAAAAACGAACGTGAAAGAGAAATAATAAATATTTTAAAAGACGAGAACGGTTTTATAACTGTAAAGGAACTTTGCAAAAAGCTATTTGCAAGCGAATCGAGCATAAGGCGTGATTTAACAGCACTCGAAAACAGAGGCGTTGTTAAAAGAACTTACGGCGGTGCAGAATTAATAACCAATTTTTCAAATGTGATTTCGTTTGATAAAAGATTTCATCATAACATTGAAGCAAAGAAAGTAATTGCGAAAAAAGCTGCCAAACTTATCAAAGACGGAAGTATTATATTTTTAGACCAGTCGTCAACCTCATTTTATCTTGCAAATGAAATAATTAACAGAAATTCATTGACTGTTATTACAAACAACATAGAAATATTGTGTCTGCTATCAAATTCGGGCATTAAAGTTGTATCATCTGGTGGATTTTTAAGTTCGGAAAATCGCAGCTGCCTTATCGGGCCAGATGCTCATAGCATATTCGAAAACGCCTATGGTGATATTGCATTCTTTTCCACAAAATCATTATCTGATGACGGAATCATATCAGACTGCACCCGTGAAGAAGTTGCTTTGAGAAATTCTATGCTTAAAAATTCAGCAAAAAAGATATTTTTGTGTGACAGCGAAAAATTTGGCACACGATCAGCCTACAAACAATGTACCCTTTCTGATATTGATTATCTGGTAAGCGAAAATGAAAATGCAAAAAAATTTAATGTGCACTCAAACTCATTAAAAATTTTATAGATTATACAGGCAAATATCCATAGATTTTAAAAAAGCATACAATAAATGACAACTACTCATAAAATAGTTGTCATTTTTTTGCATGTTAAATTCGTTAGAAACTATCGTCTTGATTTCTCTATTTAATATATTGTTTTATCGGTTTCAAATCGGTTAAAACCACCGTTTTTTGTTCCTCTTGGTCAGAATACCCTTTGCATCTGCTTTTAGTTACCTTTTCTCAATTTCGTAAAGTCAACTCAAAACTGCATAAACACTGGCAAATCTCTTTTGCATCCAAATTGTCTTTCCTTTATATGATTTTGTCAAGTTAGGGACAAAAAAATTTATATCTATCAAAGGCTTCCCCTTGAGGGGAAGCTGTCACGAAGTGACTGATGAGGTGTCAATATTATTCAATATATCCTGACATACACTCTCAAATCTTTGATTAACATCTAAATTTGAATATCTTAATACTTTGATACCTAAGGAATTTAAAAACTCATCCCTTATTGCATCACTTTCTATGCCACTATCTTCATAGTGCTGTGAACCATCAAGCTCAATAACAAGTTTGGACGATGCAATATAAAAGTCAACAATATAATTACCTATCACCTTTTGTCTGTTAACAGTTATAGGCAAAGTTTTCAGAAAATCATACCAAAGATGTCTTTCTTCCTTGGTCATATTTTTTCTTAATGCTTTTGCATTACCTGTTAATTTTGAATTATTAGTTTTATTCATTTCCACCTCATCCGAGTTGCTTCGCAACCCACCTTCCCCTCAAGGGGAAGGCTTTTTTAATGTTCAAACAATGTGGTGTTTATAGCAATATTATTATCAAATTCAATTTGATAACCATACGGGTCTATTATGCTTTCACCCACATAATACTCATATTTAATATCTGGAGCATCACTAATGTATATCGGTTCACCTAACAAATCAACAATTTCTTTATCTGTCTTTCCAATAATTCCATGATTTTCCTCTAAATCATCAATCATATATTTTCTTAGTCTCTCATTATCGTTCCATTTTTGCTGACTGAAATCAGATATATAGTGCTTAGCACTAACCAATATGCCACTGGCAATTATAACAGAGAAAATTGTAAAAACAATAAATGCTAATGGCAGAGAAAGATATTTTGATATTCGTTTTCTAAATACAATTGGTAAAACAAAAGTGAGTGCGTATATAAAAGCAATAATATAAACCAATATACCATTACCTAAAAACCTAAACATATCGCTCATTAAATATAGAAGAAAAGATACAAACAATATTCCTGCCCACCCTAAGATAAGCACTATTGTAAAACACATATTAACAATAAAATTTTGCTTGTTCATACAATTCCTCCTTTTCAACGATATTCGACATCAAAGGGTTTATAAAGACTGTATAATCTGGATGTCAAACATTTTAGCGATATACTCGCTATCACTCGTGCGATATATTTTCTCCCTGTTCAAATGCGATATAACTCCATTTCATTCCGTTGCGATATGATATAAGAACCTCACGAAATATAACGAAATCTAAGATTTCTATATTTCGGAGAACCTTGTTACTCCGTAACAAATTCCTTTTCTCGTCCCGAAGGGACATATCGCATTACGAAGTAATATATCGCGCCGTAAGGCATATCGCAAATTCTGTCAGGAATTTATATCGCTGATGAATTCACTATGTGAATTCATCATATAAAGACTGTATAATAAAGATGCCTATTATTTCAGCTAAGCTCACAGTACAAGTTCTTTATATTTTTGAAAGTATCTTTTTCCCAGTTCTCTGTATGACTTTGAATCAAAATGGATACCATCCGGTTTTAAGGACAGACCGTCAACCGAAACAATTTTACACATTGGAAGTTCTTTCGACAATTTATGAAGAAGAATATTCATTCGTTCAATACTGTCTAAATTCCATCGTTGTGTTATCTTATCTGAAATTTCACCAATGATAATCGGAACATTTTTTGAATCAAGCTCCTGACGAAAAGCGGTCATAGTATTTAAAAATTTCTTTGCATAATCATCTTCATTCAACTGCTTGCAATTACTCTCACCCTGATGCCAGATAATTCCGCTAAAGTGGGAGCTTCTCATCGCAAGCTTAGTCATATAAACCGCATGGTCGAACAAAACATCATTAGGTTGCCACTCTTCAATTGTTGTTCCACCGTCTGCACAGGGAATAAGACCAACTTCAACCCCGGAATATTTTGTTAACTCATCCGCAAAGCTTGCAGCAAGACCTATACCGCTGTGAAGATCACTATCGAATATTGCTCTGTCAGGATTGATTGGCTCGCTCATTCTTTGCCATCTTCCCATACGGAGCATAAAACATTTATCATTTCTTATTGGCTCAACATCAGAAAATTCACCGCGTCCTGCCATATTGGATTGACCAACCATTAAAAATGATTGGATCTTTTCTTTTTTCCGAATGCCATCGTTTATCATAATATATATCCTTTCATATACTTTAATAATTTCACAAGATAAGTTTACCACTATTTACAAGCATTTTCAAGTTTATGCGTTAAAACTTATTCAAACCAGAGAATCATTTCAAGTATCCGTTTTACACATTCCGCAACAGTGTTTCTTTGAACACCCTCTACTGTATCTATAAATTCACCGTCTTTCATTAAATAAGGCATTTTAATATCGTTACCTGCAATAACCTCGTTTGTATGATTTGCCCAGTTACACCAGTCAGTTGTTACTGCACCTTTATAACCCCATTCATTTCTTAAAATACCCGTGAGAAGTTCAGCATTTTCGGAAGCATAAATTCCGTTTATTATGTTATATGATGTCATTATAAGCTTTGGCGAGGATTCTTTTATACATATTTCAAAGCCTTTAATATATATTTCTCTCAATGCTCTTTCCGAAACTATTGAATCGGACGCCTCTCTGTTGGTTTCTTTATTATTACATGCAAAATGTTTGGGCGTTGCAGCAACACCCTGTGACTGAATACCGCGCACCATAGCTGCTGCCATTTTTCCCGAAACAAACGGGTCTTCGGAATAATATTCAAAATTTCTGCCGCAAAGAGGACTTCTGTGAATATTAAGCGCGGGTGTCAGCCATATATACATATTATTTTCTTTCATTTCAAGAGCACCTGCTTTGCCTACTCTTTCAACCAAATTTGTATTCCATGTACATGCAAGCATTGTAGCTACGGGGAAGGCAGTTGTTTTGATTCCTGTTTTCGGATAAATTCTCACGCCTGCAGGACCGTCTGCTGTCATTACCGCAGGAACTCCGAATTTTTTAAGCCCGCCTATTCCGTATGTATTGGCAACTCCTCTGTTTTTCTTCCCGAACAAAAGTCCCATAAGCTCTTTTTCAGACAGTTGAGAAATAAAATCATCAATATCAATTTCGCCATCAGCAACTGATTTTAACATTTTAATATTTTCTTCATTTTCAGGAATATTTTCTTTTGAGATATATTTACAATCAAAAACTTTTCTTGGTTTTTTTACTTCGGGAACTTCGATATATTCACCCGAAGCAGTAAGTCTTTTCCCGAGATTTTCGGGTGTACAGTATTCTGTGAGCTGCTTTACAATTTTTTCTTTGCTTATAATATATTTTATTTCCTTGGCATCGCGCACATTGTTTCCCACATATATTTTATATTCTCCCTCTTCAAGAACATAAGCATTTTTCTTAACATCACCGATATCATCATACGAAGCCATATCATTAATATCAAAAGACATAACAACTGTCTGTGACTCTCCGGGTTCAAGCAATTTGGTCTTTTCAAAAGCACAAAGCGATTTCGCCGCTTTTGTTATTTTCCCTTTAGGTGCACCATAATACACCTGTACTACTTCTTTACCGCTTTTATCTCCTTTGTTTATTACTTCTGCAGTAACTACTATTTTTTCGCCGACAATATTCGCATCACAATTTTTTATTTCAAAATCAGTATAAGACAGACCGTATCCAAACGGATAGACAACTTTTTTATCTTTGCCCGGCACTGTTTCGAAATATCTGTAGCCCACAAATATATCTTCGGTATATTTTACATAGTCTTTAGATTCATAGAAACCTTCTGATGACGGATAGTCTTCAAAACTTTCTGCACAGGTATCTACAAGCTTACCCGATGGATTTACTTCACCTGTAAGAATATCTGCAGTTGCAAGACCTCCTTCCATTCCACCCTGCCATATCATAAGCGCTGCTTTAATTTTATCATTTTTATCAAACCAGGATGTATCAATCATTGCTCCCGAATTAATAAGAACAACAACATCTTCGAAGTTATCACAAACCTGCTTCACCATTTCTTTTTCTTTATCACTTAAATAGAAATAGGTATCAGTTCCGTCATTTTTACGGTCAAATCCCTCTCCTGAATAACGGTTAATGGTAATTATGGCTGTATCTGCAAATTCTTTTGCCTCACAAAGCAGCTCTAACGGAATTTTTGCCTCATCAAACATTCCTTTGGATTCACCATTTTTATATGCTGTTTCAACATAATCTTTATAGTAATCGGAAAGCTTATCGAAAACTTCAACTTTTTCATTTTTTAATTTAAGTCCCTCATAAACGCTTCTTACATATTCACAATGAACATTACCGCTTCCGCCGCCGCCTTTAACATAGTCCAACTGTGCTTTGCCGAACACCGCAAGCTTACAGCCTTTTTTTAAAGGTAAAACTTTTTCATTATTCTTTAATAAAACAATTCCTTCCTGTGCTGCCTCGCGTGAAAGAGCGATATGCTTTTCACTTCCTGTTATTCTCGTATTATTGTCGCCTAAAGGCAAACAAGGCTGATAATTAATTCGTGCCCATTTTTCCATAATTCCCACACTCCTTATCTTAAATTATATCACATAAAGTTATTTTTTCAAACAGAATTATCTTAAATTTTCAAAAAAATCCTGATATTACTTTTTAATAGCAATAGCAAGTTTATCAATAGCTTTTTTCTCTATTCTTGAAACATACGAACGGGATATCTTTAACATTTTTGCAATTTCTTTCTGCGTTTTAGGCTTGCCGTCTATAAGTCCGTATCTTAACTCTATTATGTATTTTTCTCTTTTACCAAGCTCGCTTTCTATCGCTTTATATAATTTCTCGATATTTATATGAAGATTTACTTCGTCAAACACACTTTCCTCGCCGTCTGTTAATACATCCATCAGATTAATTTCATTTCCCTCATAATCAACCCCGATAGGCTCATTTATCGAAACATCGTTAACAAGCTTCTTTTCTGCTCTGATACACATCAGAACTTCATTTTCAATACATCTTACAGCATAGGTCGCAAAGCGGATTCCTTTTTCTGAATTAAAGCTGTGCAGTGCTTTTATAAGACCTATTGTGCCTATTGAAATTAAGTCATCCTGTTCCTTTCCGCTCTGAATATATTTTTTAGTAACATAGGCAACAAGTCTTAAATTCCTTTCTACCAGTATATCTCCTGCTTCCTTGCTTCCCGATTTCATTTCTTTTATAAGCTGTTCCTCTTCTTTTTGAGAAAGCGGTTTGCTGAAAGCACCGTTATTCGCAAAAAATCCCAGAAGCATCGGGAATTTGGAAATCAATTCAAATAATAATTCCAGCAATTTAAAAACTCCTTTCATATAATCTATATGTAAGGAGTTTTATATTTAAAATTTGTACTAATTTTAATTTGACAATTATTTCTTATCGGCAAGCATCTGAATCTTCAGAGTTTCGTAAGAAGATCTAAGAGATTCTTTTGTATTGAGATAACCCGCTTCTTCACCGTTTATTTCTTTTACAAATGCTTCAACATAGTCATATTCTGTTTCAAGCTTAGGACAATTTACAACCTCTTTATTTCCGTTTTTATAAAGGCTTACACCATCTGAATAATATGTGAAGCTTATAAGTCCTTCGGTGCCCCAGATTTTAAATTCCCAGTAATACGGATGGTCATATGCTATACTGTCCGGAGCAGCATAAGAAACATCTGCCATTACACCTGCACCGTTTTCAAGAGTTAACATAAACATTGCACTGTCGTTAAAGAAAGGAACTTCTTTAGCATATTTATTCCATGTTCTTGCAGCATTTATTTCTTTTATTTCACTGCCTGTGAAATAACGAACAAGGTCGACACCATGTATAGCTATATCGTTAATTGTTCCGCCGTGTTTACCCTCTTCAAAATACCAGCCTGCTCTTGTTCCATATAAAAGCGGATGCTGACCGCCGAAGCTTATAGCATTAATTTCGCCGATTTCTCCGTTATCTATAAGTTTTTTCGCAGCATTTACATTAGTTTCAAATCTTAAATCAAGCATAACAAATACCGAAAGATTTTTTTCTTTCTGCAATGCAATAATTGTTTCAAGCTCATCTATAGATGTTGCGATAGGTTTGTCAATATAAACATGCTTTCCTGCTTTTAAGGCATCTATTACCATCTGTCCTCTTGCGCCATAATAGTTCCCTATAGCGACAGCATCTATATTACTGTCGGAAAGAAGTTCTTCATATGTATCATATTTAAATTCAAGATTCCATGTATTGATTGCAGTCTGACGGTCAGGTTCGTATTCTTCCCAACCACCGCAAACATTGATATTTTCATTTTTCTTTGCACGGTCAAGCAGAGCAAAGATATGTCCGTGACGGCATCCAGCGAATGCCAGATTAATTTTTTTCATAGTATTACTCCTTGGATTATATTATTATACTTTATTTTACAATATATTTTCCCAAATGTAAACCCCTGTTTATATTTTTTATGCTCCCTGTTTCCATGGCACAAGTGCTGATGGAACCATTTCGGATGCAAGCTCTATATGCTGTTTCTGGTCGTCGAAAAATATATTGGCTCCAAAAGCTTTTAAAACCTCGCATTTTTTAATACCGCCAAGAAAGAATACTTCATCTATTCTCACTCCCCATACTCTTAAAGTACGGATAACTCTTTCGTGGGCAGGCGCATTTCTTGCCGTTACAAGAGATGTACGAATTGGTGATTCACCCTCGGGAAACTCTTTCTGTAAAAGTGACAGAGTTTTTAAAAGCTTGGCAAACGGCCCTTCGGGCAAAGGCTTTTCTGCATTTTTCTGTTCATGCTCGGAAAAAGCCTGCAAGCCCTTTTCTTTATATATTCTTTCGGACTCATCCGAAAAAATAACTGCGTCACCATCGAAAGCTATTTTGATACGGGAAATATCGTCATCAGCATCAATGGATTTTTCAGGATTAACACAAAGTATTCCGGCGGCGATATTTGCATTTATCGCCTCCTGAACATCTGATTCATTTGCAGATAAAAACAAATCAGTTTTAAAAGCATTAAGATATGGTGCGATATTCGAACCGCCCACAAGCGCAGCACGACTTATATTGAGATTATAATGCTCTATTGAATTAAAAATTCTCAAGCTTGTATCTGCGCTGTTTTTAGACATTATTATTATCTCGGTGAGATATTTGCCGTCTGAATTAAGCTTTAATAAGGCTTTAATCAAGGGAAACGCAGGACCCGGTTTTAAAATTTCATTTTCATGCGCCACCATATAGTCACAATACGCTTTAAGACCTTCTTTTTCAAATATTTCGTTTTCAGCTTCAAGATTAAAAAGTGCTCTCGAAGAAACTCCTATTACCAGTTTATCATCTAATTTCAAAGACATTTTAACCCCTCCTCTGATTACATTATATATTATTATATGTACTATAAAACGGACACTTGATTTTCAATTTCAAAAATGCTATAATGTCTGCTTGGCGGAGGAATGAACTATGGATAACTTATGGATTTTATATGTTCTTATTTACAGTATATTAAAAGGCTCTCGTGACGGAATGAAAAAAGCTGCTCTTAAAAAAAGCAGTTCTTTTGAGATACTGTTTTTCTATACTTTTATAGGATGGATATTTACATTCCCCTTTTCAAAAGATGTATTTTCTGTTCCTCCTCAATTCATATTCATCGCTTTTATAAAAGCATTTATTTTATGCATAGCCTGGATTATGGCACTTAAAGTTCTTAAAAATATGTCTGTAAGCCTTTACGGAATTATGGATTTATCGAGAATGGTTTTTTCAATGCTTCTCGGAGTTATAATATTGGGAGAAAATCTCACCTTTGCCAAAATCCTTGGAGGAAGCATTGTTGTTTGCGGACTTATTCTTGCGAATTTAAAAAAGGAAACGAACAACACAAAAACGCACTTTTCCATTGTTATTATTGCCCTTATAAGCTGTTTTTTCAATTCCTGTTCGGGAGTTATTGATAAAATAACAATGAAGTATATAACATCTGCTCAATTACAGTTCTGGTTTATGTTTTTTATGACCGCTGTTTACGGAGCAATAATTATTATAAAAAAAGAAAAAATTTCTGTTAAGTCAGTAAAAACAAATTACTGGATTCCAATTATGAGTTTAGCTCTTATAATTGGTGACCGATTGTTCTTCGAGGCAAACATAAGTCCTTTAAGCGAGGTTACACTTATGACAATAATAAAACAATCTTCCGTTATTGTTACCGTTCTTTCAGGCTGGCTGATATTTAAAGAAAAGCATATCTTATACAAAATGATGTGTGCGGGAATTGTTGTTTCGGGAATATTAATCAGCATACTCTTATAAGCTTCAAGGGGCTGAAAAAGTCGTTCTACCGCAAGAAACAATGGCTTCTCCTTGAAGAGATGCTCCGCTGAAAGCGGTGGTGAGGTGTAGCTTAGTTGCTTACATAACATTTTTAAAGGTCAGGAAACATCGAGTTTTCCTGACCTTTTCTTGCTTTCCGCGAAAATGAGCCTTGCCGTACCATCGTACTGTCT
>JAZOOC010000073.1:0-2821 GCA_045654825.1 Clostridia bacterium
TACCGTAAAATGGATGATTGTTATGATTTTTCTTTTCGCTCCCTTGCGTTGAATGTCTTGTATGACCTATTAATGCCTGAACGCCGTCAGGATGTTTTAAATCTGCTTTAAAAGCAGATTTCGGTTGTTTAAAAATATTTACCTGTCCTGCCTTTACAAATGCAATTCCGGTTGCATCTGTTCCGCGTACAGCTGCTTGCTCTGCCATTGATTTTGTAAGCTCTGAAATTCCTTTCGGCGGAACTCCGTAGCATGAATAACCAAATAATCCGCACATTTTCTTTATACCTCCTCATTCACGTAAAGTCGTTTTGTTTTAAGATAACTGATAAGTTCAGGATATTTGTTTTTATCCAGATTAAGCATAATATCACTCCAGGATAGTCTTTCTAACTCTTCATCGGTAAGAAATTTAGCAAGCTCACATATTTTATTTACTAACTGCAAAGTTGCTACAAAGGTTGAATATCTGAGAGTTCCACGGAACATACGAAATTCTATGGTGTTGAAATTATCAAGATTAACTGCTACATATCTTCCCATACGTTTATCCTTTGCCTTCTTGTATGTATCTTCAGTATTATGGGATATACCATACCGTGATGCCCATCTTCTCATTGCATCTTCTGTTCTTCTGGAGAATTTCAAAAGCTCGTTCCAATGCTTTTCAACGAAATATACTATTCGTGCTATAGTCGCGTCCTGATCTTCAATTCTTTCTCCAAAGGCATTTCTGTTTACATGTATATGCAATCCGCAAGTTCCTGCTCTGTGGGAGTTATATCCCATATGTTTAGCCTTTTCCATTATTTCCTCCCACGGCATATTATTAGTGTGATACTCTAAAGTCATAGGATGAGAAACAATTTCAAACCCGTTGTCTAAGCTGCCGTCGTGTTTGCAATATATATGGTCATCACTCATATTGCCTATCCTTAAAATCTTGTCGGCATTATCATTGGATTCACCGCCGTCATCGATTTCAAGTTCAATTCCCATAAATAAATCACCCGAACCGTAAAATATCGGTTCGGGCTTATATCCGTATTCTTTTATAGCTATGTCATTTAGTTCATCGTAACACTCATTGCAGTATGGGTAATCTGAGTCGTTAAAGTAGAAAGCCGCTTCGTTATGTATTAATGTACCGCACTGTTCACAGTGGGTATAGTTATTATTGTAGCAACTGTAACAAAGCCGTGTATTATCATTGCCTTCTACTTCGTCATACCATACTCTTGTACCGCAACAGTCACAGAATACAGTATTGTCCTCATAACATTGATTACATATACCTTTTCCTCTATGGGTATGGGTATCTTCCTTGGTTAATGTTTTTCCGCATAATGCGCATTTTGTTTCTTTCATTTGTTTTTTCTCCTTTTAATATTCATAGTTCATTAGCATAGTTGAGTGTGTGTTATCGTCGATTACAAAGATTTTTGCAGTAATTGGCTTGGTGTTTAACACATACTCTTTTTTGTACTCAGGCTCTTCCTGAGAATGAATGATTTTTAATTTGCCGTTACAATCAGATAAAGAAAAAACCTGTAAGTAGTCTTTACTCACAGGCATTTCATTGATAAGCTTCCACATAAATATTTGCAGAAGAGGCAGAATATTTGAATTTACTCCGCAGGTTATGAATCTCCGATGACTAAATATATTTATCAACTCCCTTCATGATTATGATATATACTTTTTTGTTATAAGAAACCAATAACAATATAATATAAATACAAACAAAGGAAGGAGTTCAATCATGAACCAATTTAATTTTTTAAGATATTTAACTGTATATTTAAAATCCGATGACGTTGAAGGTGTAGGGACCTTTGTTGAAATCAAAGGAAATACTTATCTTATCACAACAGAAGAGGTTGCAAGAAAAACAACTGAAACGTCTGTTACACTACATTACAAGAAAAAAAGAGCAGTTTACCAAACTACTCTCGATTTAAAGCTTGACTGGAGATTTTTTTATGATTCCAATCTTGCGTATTGTGATATTAAAGAAATCCAGAAGGTTGTTAAAACACTTTTTGGAGGGAACCTGTATTTTTCTTCAATCAAAGAGAAAAACATAGTTCCTGAAGCGGCTTACAACGAGTTAAAAGACTATATTAAAACAAGTATTATCGGATACATCTGTGATGAATACCCAATTCCTATTGTTGCTCAAAGTAAATTAGAGGAAGCTGAGATAAACAAATTACCGGAAGATTCAACACCATCTGACACTCCGATACTTTCCGGTTCGCCTATCCTTGTGCGAAATATGGATATGCTTGTTGGGGTTATGATGGATGTGGCAGACACAGATAATTCCTCTGAACATCTATCCATATTTACATTTGTAGATGATTTGATGAGGATATGATGATTAGTCATCGGAGAGTCGAACTTTTTACGCCTTATACTTGCTAAATTTTAATGCTTTAAATTTGTCGGTTTTGTAGGGCGTCAGCCCAACTACAACCTCCGCATTGAAATCATTTTAAATTTTTCTAAGTATAAGGTCTTCGAGTTTAAAAAGAGGAAATTTTGATATAAGATAAAGAAAATTCAAAAATAATACCGACGTATATTTGAAGAATTTTCTGCAGTATTATGCGAAATTGCCCTTTTTAAACCGCAAATAGTTCGAATCTCCGATGACTAAGAGCTACTGCGATTTCGCGGTAGCTCAATAATACATCTTTGCGATATTTGAGAAATATATAACAAATTAAATTTTAATTTTATATAACATTAAATTAATAAAACTTTTAGCAATCTCCTACGGAGAGAGTTAATTGTATATAAGCTATATAAGCAGGAG
>JAZOOC010000074.1:0-3137 GCA_045654825.1 Clostridia bacterium
CCTAAACTTGCATGAAATGTATCTCTATGAATTCTTTCCGCACCTGAGGCTAAAAGCCTTTGAAAAAGTTCACCCGATGGTATGATAAAGTCTGCGTTTATATCTTTAGCAGCTTTTTCGTACGATAACTTTATATCATTAAACATATCAATATGACTTTTATACCCCAATTTTACATTAAGACGCTCACTACCATCCTCATATGCCCATGTCTGATGAATTACAAGCTTACACTTTGGTACACAAAGCCTTACATACTCTGCAATTTTATTAAGATACGGCTGATATGTATCATAGGATACAGACTCATGACTGACCTGCTGAAGTGTTATAATATCCCAGTTTCGGTTTAAAAGAGCATCTTTTAACGAAATCTTAAACCCTGTACTTTGACCATTCATTTCAAGGGTGTATGCAGGCTTGTCACTAAGCATATTTCTATAATGAAGCGAAAGCGGACATCCTCCGATGTAAAGATTAAATGTGTTAAGTTCAACCCCATCTGATTTCGCAATATTATGCAAATATCGTTGAGCATCACACGAAAAACTATTTCCAATGGATAAAATATTCATTTTTAAAATTCCCTTCTAATTAGTATTGGATTCATCATTCAAATACTTTTTTATTACCGGATAAATATAAAAGTTGATAGTAAATGAGCTGAGTGCAGGAAACAATCCAAATTCAAGCACAAGTATAAGAGAAACCAGTCTTCCGTTTCCGCAAATCATTGCCAATCCGGGCAAAATAACATATATAACCACAAGTAACAGTAAAATCAATAAGTTCTGTGGTAATCTGGCTATTGCAAGAAGTATCGAACATTTTAAAATATCTTTCATTCTCATATCAGATGTAATAATAATTTGATAAATATAAATGTGTGAAAGAATATATGTGTACATTACAAAAAAGAGTATCATTACGCATATATATATATTTTTGCTGATATAAAATACAAGTCCGTATATTACACCATATGTAACCAGCAAATCCAACATCCACAGAAGAATGCCATGCTTGAAATTTGCTTTTATACTATTCCAAAAATCAATAGTTAGCCAGCATGGTCTTTCATTTCCGTATTCATACGCAATTTGTGTCATTCCTATTGTTACAGGAGCCTGACCTAAAAAAGCAGTAAACCATAAAGATAATATAAGTGTTATGTATGAGCTATATTTTTCAAGTTCTTCAGGTGTTATGCTTTCTACATTACCTGCTGATAAAGTGGCTACAATTTGCGACGACAAAAAACTCATAACAAATCTTGTTACCATGAAAAAAGGTAAAGCAAATGCTATATATAGAAAACTCAATTTAACAAGTCTCCACAAATTTCTCGGTAATATATCAAAATATATTTGATGCCTTGGCTGATTTGGATTTCTTTTGCCAATACTTTTGCCTGCATCCGAATATTTATCTTTAAATAACAAGTCCATCACATCTTCCACAGTTTAGTTTTGTTTTTTGCTCTTATCGATTATTACATCTTTATTTGAAATCCTCAGCAGACACAGCTAAATAATTATATCAAGCATTTCCATAAGATTATTAATCTTGTAATCACACATTTCGCCAACACCTGCTTGTTCAATATTCCCTCCTGAAATACCAACACAGCTAAAGCCGGCAAGCTTTATTGATACAACACCTGCTGATGAATCTTCAATGCCAATAACCTTATGCCTTCTCTCAAATGGAATTCCAAGTCCAACTCTTGCAGTTTCCGCATAGAGCCATGGATGCGGCTTTGGTGCAAGCTCACCTAGTGTACCGGTTTGACCTTTGCGAAGAGCTTGTCCGGCAGTTATAATTGCATCATAAAAATCAACTGGATTACCCATATCAAGCTGTTTAAATGCAGAAATAATTTCAGGCATCGCTTTTTCATAAAGTCCTGATGTTACAAGACCTATTTTTATGCCTTCATTTTTCACAGTTGTCAGAAACTCTTTTAAATTTGGTGCAGGGGTAAACGCATCCTGCTTACCTCTGCCCTTCATAATTTCATCCATCTCATAATTTACGATTTCAAAATAATACTGACGGGCAAGTTCAAGGCTTGCACCTTTTGCATATTTATCAATCATATACTGAAGATGTTCGGAAACTGAATGCCCGGATATAAAAGGCTCATCCTCTGCTTCTTTTTTGAAGTTTGAGTTTCCAAGTAGTCTTGCTATAGTCTGTTCAATTACCCACATCCAAAAGCTTTCACTATGTACTGATGTTCCGTCTAAGTCCATAAGGATCGCTTCTGCTTTTGGTTCAAAGTGCGTATCATACATAGGATATATAGCAGGATAACCCATTCCGCTTTTAACATAACAAAGTTTTTTGTTGTCAAATTCAACTATATCAATTTTCTTATCATCAGGAGTCAGGATTTTTTGAACTCCGTCTTTTCCTGTTTCAAAAAAATCGTTTTTCTGTATTTCAATCATTTCACAATCCTCACAGTTATAATCTTTTTAGGTTCTGCCGCACCTGTATATTCACTTTGTATACTTTCATCAAGCTTACATTTATATTGTTTACCCTGTGAATTAATCAAAACTTTTTGAATTTCATTTGTTGGATTATAATATCTGACTATTACACCATTTCCATCTTCTGCCTGTTTGATTGCAGTTACATGAACACTCTTGTTATCAATTGAGAAAAGGCTGTTTTCAAGCGGCAATTCACCCTTACCTCTGCCGCAAACTGCACACTTAACCGGTGCAAATATTTCTGCAGCTTTATTTGGAAGTTCGTTATAATTACCTTTGTTGAATCCAATTGCATATTCAAAGCATCTGTTTCCGGGGCACTGTACTCCCTCGTCCTCAAGCTCTGTTACTTTTTCTTCCGATACTGCAAGCTTAATTCTGCATGCTCTGATAAGAGTTAATGCCATAGTTGAATCATCAAACACTTCGTATTCAAATAGTCCCTTTGGCATAACCGCAAGTCCATTTTCACCATCTGTTACCGCTGCGAATGTGCGAAGCGGATGTGTGCCAAAAGCTTGTTCTACCCAGCCTGTTGAGTCGGGAATTTCTATGTTTCTCTTAACAATATCAAAATGACTGTCTGCTATAGAAACATCAGTATCAATTCCGGTTGGGAAATTAACTCGTAGCCAA
>JAZOOC010000075.1:0-3238 GCA_045654825.1 Clostridia bacterium
AGTCCGGCATCTGAAGTTATTACCGAATTTTCATCAACAATCAATGTAGAACATTTTGTGTATCCCTGTTTCACATTTATTATTTTAAAATTATTTTCATTCACATATTTTAATATCGCTTTATCGGTATATTCTGTATTATGAAAAAAATGATTATTTAATATAACACAATTTAAAGCTATATCAAAGGGATACTCTTTTTCAAGCTTGTTTTCACCTTTAATAACATTAAATCCGTATTCAGATAATTTATTATTATAATATTCATAACAATTGGAAGAAACCACTATATCTTTGCCCGCAAGGTGACATAAATTCATATCTGGATGGGTATCAATCCCCTCCAAAAGATCATTGTTTTCTTCAGTTAATATTACATTTCCCAAGTTATTCACCCATTTGTGTGCTCTTTTATCAATAACAAATAACCCACAATCACATTCGGGAAGATACGGATTTTTTAAATACATAGTTTTACCCCTTATTTTAAAATTTCAACAGGATTCATAGAAAATGTTTTAAGAGCAGGAAGAAAGCCGAAAACAATTCCCATAAAAAGCGAAATAATAGTTACAACAATTACCGACTTATAATCGGGAATAAAAACAATATCATATAATTTAAGACAACTGTATGATATAAAAAGTCCTGACAACACTCCGAGTATACAGGCAATAGCCATGGTTATAACAGCTTCTGTAACCAGCTCACTCACAACAGAACAATCAGTCTGCCCTAAAGCTTTCTTTATACCTATTTCACCTTTTCTTTCAGAAACTGCCATCATCATAGTATTAACAACTCCAAGCCCGCCGGAAACAAGAGAGATAGCACCTATCATGGCAAGTATTAATGTTATTGTTTTTGCAACATAATCAATATTGTTTTTATACGCATTCATATTTTTGTATATAAGCTTTCCGTTTTGGCTTTTCTTATCATTGATAAGCTTTACAACATTTTTAATTTCCAAGTTGTCATTGGTTTCAACTTGCGATAATGTATAAATTTCAGCCGGAATATTAACAGGAGTAAGCTCACTTACTGTTGTATGCGGAACAAACAGAAATATAGGCATTTCATCATCAAAGGTATTCTTTAAAGAAGAACTGTCGGTTATTCCAACAACAGTAAATTCATAATCAATTTCGCCAATATCCATCTTTAATTTTTTGCCCGTTGAATTTTCAGTGCCATATAATTTATAAGATAATACATTATCAATTATAACTACTTTTTTATTATTTATCAAGTCATCAAGCCGTATATTTCTTCCATTTATTATTTTATAGTTAAAAACCGAAAGGATTTCTTCATCTCCGCCGTAAAGGATAGCCTCTTTTTTGTAATTTTCCATATTAATTTCTGCGGATGATTTAACAACGGTAGAAGTATAATATCGGTCGGAAAGAGAATTCTGGACAGCTATAATATCCTCTGTATCAAGGGCATTACTCTCACCTTTTATAACACAACAATTAAGCCCCATTTTACCAAATTCGTTATTAATTGTAATAAGTCCCGAATTTCCGGCAGAAGTTATAAAAACCACTGTCGCAACACCTATACTGATACTCATAATACTAAGCACAAACCTTGCTTTTTTCCTGTTGATATTATAAATAGCCTGTTTAAAATAGTCTGATAAATACATTATATATCTCCGTCTGATATTTTATCGCCGTTTTTTAAATTATATTTTCGGGGATTTAATATAAGCTTGTCTTTTTCAGACAACCCCGCTTTAATTTCTATTGTTGTTTCAAATTCTTTACCTGTTATAACCTGTCTTTTAACAGCATAACCGGATTTGTTAATATAAACATATGGCATAGACTCATCAAACATTACCGAGTCAAAGGGTACAACTACAATATCCTCGAGAGTTTCATTAGCTATTTTCACATCAACAACAGTTCCGCAAATCAAATTTTTAGAATCATCAGGTGTTATTTCAAAACTTACAGAAGATAAATTCTCGTTAATATCCTTTTCTGCCGACGGATAAATTTTTGAAATTTTCCCTGTAACTGTATTATCTTTCAAACAAATCAATGCTTTCTGACCTAAATTTATATTACTTAATCTATCGCTTTTTATTTTAGTGCGTACTACAAGATTTTCCAAGTCGGTCACAATAAAAACAGGAATATCCATCGCACAGGTTTCCCCCTCTGATATAAGTATATCAGATACTACACCATTAATCGGAGATTCTATTATCTCAGGATAATACTTAAGGGAAGTTATAATATTTTCGTAATTATCTTTTGACGAACTTTCTGCCATCGCAAATTCAAATTTTGTTAGTAAAGATTCTTTGTCGATTTCAGCAATTTTCTGCCCTTTTTTAACTTTTTCGCCTATATCAACATATATTTTTTTTATCTCAACAGGATAATCAATTTTAATTTCTCTTTTATTGATTTCTTTTACCTCGCCTGTCAATTCAATATAGTTTTCAATTGTGCTTCTTGTTATCCCACTTACCGAAACCGTCTTAAAATCAGAATTAATAACATATTCAGCTACAAAAATCCCCAAAATAACCGAAAGTGAACAGGATAATAAATAAAAAGTTCTGTTCAATATAATCACCATTCATTATAATTTACTGATTTACAAAAGTTATTCACTACTGTTAAATACAACTTTAAAATATATTTTTAATAAAACACTTTATTTTTTATATATTATGTGATACAATATTTTAGTTAATAAATAATTGGGGGTTATAGCTTGGAAAAATATATTATAAACGGTGGCAAACCATTAAAAGGCGAAGTTGTAATCAGCGGTGCTAAAAATGCTTCTGTTGCGATTATCCCTGCTGTAATTTTGTCCGACGAACCTTGTATTATTGAAAATATTCCGCTTATTCAAGATAATGAAATTCTTTTTAAAATACTAAACGAGCTTGGCGCAAACATTGAAATGCTCGATAAAAACACTTTTAAAATTGACTGTACAACTGTTAATTCAACTTCATGTTCATATGAATACACAAGCAAAATGAGAGCTTCCTATTACTTTTTAGGAGCACTTCTTTCCAAATACAAGAAAGCCGATATTGCTATGCCCGGCGGTTGTCACCTCGGTGCAAGACCTATGGATCAGCATATCAAAGGTTTTCGTGCCTTGGGTGCAGAAGTTGAAACAAAACAGGGTGTTATTTATGCAACTGCAGAAAAACTTAAAGGAAACAATATATTCCTCGATGTTGTATCTGTCGGTGCCA
>JAZOOC010000076.1:0-23101 GCA_045654825.1 Clostridia bacterium
TATTGCATTAAGCGGAAATCAGATAGGAGTTCTTCTTTGTGATTATATTCTTGCCTGCTTGAAAGAAACGGGGAAACTTCCTGAAAACGGAGCGGTTATACGCTCAATTGTATCAACAAAAATGGTTGAGCCTATATGTGAAGAATATGGAGTAAGTCTTATAGATGTTCTTACCGGATTCAAATATATCGGCGGAAAGATAGATGAATTTGATGCTGATAAATCCCATACATTCTTATTCGGATTTGAAGAAAGCTGCGGATATTTAAGCGGAAAACATGCAAGAGATAAAGACGGAGTAAATGCGTCACTTCTCATATGCGAAATGACTGCTTTTTATAAAGCAAAGGGAATATCTGTTTCCGAGCATTTAACAAAGCTTTATGAAAAATACGGCTACTATAACGAAAAGGTAATTTCGCTTGTATTCCCCGGTCTTTCGGGAATGGAAAAAATAAAAAGCATAATGGCTTCTTTAAGAGAAAATCCAATGACAGAGCTTTGCGGTATTGCAGTAAATAAAATAACCGATTTGAAAAACGGTGTAAACGGACTTCCGCCTGCAGATGTTATAAGACTGGACCTTGCAGACGATACAACAATATTTATCCGTCCGTCAGGAACAGAGCCTAAAGTAAAGGCATATATTATGACCAAAAAAGCATCTTTAAAAGACGCACAGGATTCCGCGGATATGTATGATAAAGAGATAAGAAAAATTATGGAATAATAGGTAATAAGTAATAGTGAAGAGTGAAGAGGCAAGGTGTCGGCAGAGCCGACGAATTGACTTTTTTGCCGCAGGCATACCATAATTATTCATTAATAAAAAATCACCTGAGAGTTACTTTCTCAGGTGATTTTTTTTAATATTAAAGAGCTGCTTTTGCTTTTTCAACTAAAGCTGTGAAAGCTGCAGCATCGCTTACTGCGATTTCAGCAAGCATTTTTCTGTTTAAATTGATTTCAGCTTTTTTAAGACCGTTCATGAATTTGGAATAGCTCATGCCGTTCATTCTTGCTGCTGCATTGATTCTTGCGATCCAGAGCTGTCTGAAATCTCTTTTCTTCTGTTTTCTGCCGATGTATGCGTAAAGTAAGGATTTCATTACAGCCTGATTAGCTGTTTTAAAAAGCTTACTTTTTGCTCCTCTGTATCCTTTAGCGGCATTTAAAACTTTTTTATGTCTTTTTCTGGTGCGCATAGCACCCTTAACTCTTGCCATTTCTCTTTACCTCCAATAAATGTATATCCTATTTGTAGGGAATAAGCTTTTTGATTACAGCTGCGTTAGCCGGACAAGCATAAGACATCTGTCTTAAAGCTCTTTTTCTCTTTGTAGATTTTTTAGTGAGTATGTGTCTTCTGAAAGCGCTGGTCTTTTTAACCTTTCCTGATTTAGTAAGGCTGAATCTTTTTGCAGCACCTCTGTGTGTTTTAATTTTGCCCATTGTCTTCGCTCCTCTCAAATTTATCTTTTATCTCCCAAGGAGAATGTTATGCCTGAACTTTCGGTGAAATAACAACCGCCATACTTCTGCCTTCCATTTTAGGCTGTTTGTCGGCAGCGCCGATATCTTTAACTCCGTCCATAAATTTATCCATAAGCTGTTTGCCGAGTTCGGTATGTGCCATTTCACGGCCTCTGAATCTTATAGCTACTTTAACTTTGTTTCCGGAATTTAAGAATTTGATAGTCTGATTAAGTTTTGTATTAAAATCGTGAGAATCAATTCCAAGAGAAAGTCTTATTTCTTTAACACTTATAACTTTCTGATTTTTCTTTGATTCTTTTTCTCTTTTGGATTGCTCGAATTTGTATTTTCCGTAATCCATAATTCTGCACACCGCAGGATTCGCCTGGGGAGCAATTTTAACCAGATCAAGATTTTTTGTTGCGGCAATCTCCAAAGCTTTGTCTGCGCTCATAATACCGAGCTGAGAACCGTCTGCGTCGATAACTCTTATCTGTGCATCTCTGATTGCTTCGTTGATTTGTAACTCTTTACTGCTTATTGTAAAGCACCTCCGTTAATGGTTTTGGTTGTTATAACACAATAAAAAAACAGACAGAACAAATTCCGCCTGCATCAGTTTCGTTATGAAAAATGACTGACCCTAAACACGCTTGTGGCTTTAAGGTGAGAAGCGGAACTTCTTCTTTGCCATACAATAATAACACCTTATCTTTCATTTGTCAACACTTTTTTTCAATTTTTCGTTTATTTATTGTTTGACAAAGCAATCATTATAATATATAATGTATAAGATAAAAGGGATAGTATTAATTTTAATAACCTGCGAGGTGTTTGTATATATGTTTAAATTAAGACAAAGTATTGGTATAGACCTTGGAACTGCTACCGTTCTTATTTATGTTAAAGGAAGCGGTATTGTTCTTCGCGAGCCATCGGTTGCTGCGATAGATAAAATAAACGGCAAGGTTTATGCTGTGGGCAATGAAGCTCAGAAAATGATTGGAAGAACTCCCGGAAATATCGTTGCTATCCGTCCTCTTCGTGACGGCGTTATTTCCGATTATGAAACAACCGAAAAAATGCTTAGAAGCTTTATTTCAAAAGTAAGCTTTTCAAGATTTTTCAAACCCAATATAGTAATATGTGTTCCGAGCGGCGTTACCGAAGTTGAAGAAAGAGCTGTTTTGGATGTTGCTATGCAGGCGGGTGCCAAGAAAGCATATGTTATTGAAGAGCCTATTGCTGCGGCAATCGGTGCGGGAATAGATATTTCCAAACCTAACGGAAATATGGTTGTTGATATTGGCGGCGGCACTACCGATATAGCGGTAATCTCTCTTGGCGGAGTTGTTGCAAGTACCTCTATTAAGGTTGCCGGAGATACATTTGATGATGCGATTATAAAATATATCCGTAAGAAATACAACATTCTTATCGGAGAGAGAACTGCCGAAGAAATCAAAACTTCTATCGGTTGTGTTTATACTCCCGATGAAGATAATTCAATAGAAGTAAAGGGAAGAAGTCTTATAAGCGGACTTCCCAATACATTTACTGTGCGTTCAAGCGAAATTATGGAAGCTATATTAGAATCTGCACTTGCAATAACAGATTCAATTCATAATGTTCTTGAAAGAACACCTCCCGAACTTGTGGGCGATATTGCTACCAACGGAATCGTTCTTACCGGCGGCGGTGCGCTTATGGGCGGAATGGATAAGCTTATAGAAGAAAAAACAGGCATCAAAGCATATGTGGCTGATGATCCTACCTCCTGTGTTGCAATCGGAACAGGTGCATCTTTGGAGAGTATGGATATTATTCAGTCTGCAGGAAACAGTGTTGCCGAAAGAAAGAGTTTTGAGATATTTAACTGATGAATATGAGATACGAAGCAGACAGTTGTGATGTTGCCGTTATAGGCGGAGGCCATGCAGGATGCGAAGCGGCGCTTGCCGCAGCAAGAATGGGCGTTAAAACAATAATGTTTTCCATAAGTCTTGATATGATTGGAAATATGCCCTGTAATCCATGTATAGGCGGCTCTGCAAAAGGGCATCTTGTAAGAGAAATAGACGCTTTGGGCGGTGAAATGGGTAAGGTTGCGGATAAAACCTTTATACAGTCCAAAATTTTAAACAGCGGAAAAGGACCTGCTGTCCATTCTCTGCGCGTTCAGTCAGACAGGCGTGCTTATCAGCAGGAAATGAAAGCTGTTTTGGAGAAGTGCGAAAATTTATTTATAAAACAGGCTGAAATTGTAAACATTATATTTGAAAACGGAAAGGTTTCGGGAGTCGTTACCGATTCGGGTGCATTATATCGTACCGGTGCGGCAATAATTGCAAGCGGAACTTATCTTAAAGGAAAAATTATTATAGGGGACTACGAAAAAGAAAGCGGACCCGATGGGACTTTTCCTGCCAATGAATTGTCTTCCTGCTTAAGAGAGCAGGGGATAGAGATTGTCCGTTTTAAAACAGGTACTCCCGCAAGAGTTCTTAAAAGAAGTATAGATTTTGATAAGATGATTCCTCAGCCGGGCGATGATGAAATTTTGCCGCTTTCTTTTGAAAACTCAGGAAAACAATATGAAAATAAAGCCCTCTGCTGGCTTACCTATACAAATGAAGAAACCCACAGAATAATAAGGGAAAACCTTGACCGTTCTCCTTTGTATTCGGGAAAAATTGAGGGAACAGGTCCGAGGTATTGCCCTTCAATCGAAGATAAAGTGGTTAAGTTTGCAGAAAAAGAGAGACATCAGATATTTGTAGAGCCGATGGGCGAGAATACAGACGAAATGTATATTCAGGGAATGTCTTCCTCAATGCCCGAAGATGTTCAGCTTAAAATGTACCGTTCGATAAAAGGTCTTGAAAATGCGGAGTTTACAAGAAGTGCTTATGCTATCGAATATGATTGCATAAATCCGCTCCAGCTATATCCTACTCTTGAATTTAAAGAGATAGATGGTCTTTTCGGAGCAGGGCAGTTCAACGGAACTTCGGGTTATGAAGAGGCAGCGGCTCAGGGGCTTATTGCCGGAATAAACGCGGCACTCAAAATAAAGGAAAAAGAGCCTTTTATTTTAACAAGAGAGCAGGCATATATCGGCACTCTTATAGATGACCTTGTAACCAAAGGAACAAATGAGCCTTATCGTATGATGACTGCAAGAAGCGAATACAGACTTCTTTTAAGACAGGATAATGCCGATTTAAGACTTACCGATATGGGTTACGAGCTTGGTCTTATAAGCGAAGAAAGATACCAAGCATTTAAAGAAAAAAGAATAGCGATAGACAAAGAAATAGAAAGAATAAATAAAATCAGTGTTTCTCCCTCGGCGGAAAACAATGAGGTATTAACACAGTACGGAAGCACAAATATAACCACAGGCGTTAAATTAAGCGAGCTTATAAGAAGACCCGAGCTTGATTATTATAAGCTTGCACCTATGGATAAAGAGAGACCGGAGCTTCCAAAAGATATAGCCAAAGAAGCAGAAATACATATTAAATATGAAGGCTATATTAAAAAACAGCTTGCAAAAGCAGAACAGTTCAGAAAACTGGAAAATAAAAAAATTCCTGAAAATATAAACTATTCCGATATAACGGGACTTCGTATAGAAGCTTCACAGAAGCTTTCGAAAATCCGCCCCGCATCAATCGGACAAGCTTCGCGGATATCGGGAGTATCTCCTGCCGATATAACCGTATTATTAATTTATCTTGAAAGGATGGGTAACAAATGAGCGAAAAAATTATTCTCGTTGTAGAAGACGAAAAACCTATTTCCGACATTTTGAAATTTAATCTTGAAAAAGAAGGCTTCAAGGTAAGACAGGCGTTTGACGGCGAAGAAGGACTTAATCTTGCAAAGGAACACGATTTTGACCTTATTCTTCTTGATGTAATGCTTCCTAAAATGGATGGCTTTAATGTATTAAGAGAAGTAAGAGCGGTTAAACAGACTCCTATTATTATGGTTACTGCAAGAGAAGAAGAGATAGATAAGGTGCTTGGTCTTGAACTGGGTGCAGATGACTATATAACCAAGCCTTACAGTGTCAGAGAGCTTCTTGCAAGAATTAAAGCAAACTTAAGAAGAAGCTCACAGGAAGCAACCGAGCATGCAAAAGCAGGAAAAGGCATATTGAAAATGGGTCGTCTTACAATAAACAGTGAAAGATATGAAGTAACAAAAGACGAAAAACCCATTGATTTAACAAGAAGAGAATTTGAACTTCTTTTGTTCCTTGCAGAACAGCCTGAAAAAATCTTTTCGAGAGAAGCTCTTTTAAAACAGGTATGGGGCTTTGAATATTTCGGAGATGTGCGTACTGTTGATGTTACAGTTAGAAGACTTCGTGAAAAGATTGAAGACAATTGTTCTCAGCCGGGATATATTGTAACAAAAAGAGGTCTCGGTTATTATTTCAACGGCGATAAATAATAAAGGAAGGAGAGGGTACTGTGTTAAAGAGTCTTCAGCAAAAGCTGGTATTAATATTTGTTTTGCTGATAACCGCCATAATGCTTGTTATGGGGACTTTTCTGTTTAACAATGTAACCTCTTTTTATCATAAGGAGTTCAGAAACCAGATGATAAATATTTTCGATGTTTCTCTGGTTTCTCAGCTTGAACAGGCAGCACAGTCTGAAAATGCTGTTTCGGATATTGAGGTTATCGCTAAAGCTTTTTCGGGCAGTATGGGTATAGACAGTTACCGAAACTACTATATTCTTAATATGAAAAGTGCGGCATTTCTTACAGGTTCCGACCCCGACGGTGGATCAGCTCTTTTAAAAACACCCGTTATTATAGATGCTATGGCGGGTAAGTTAAGCTATCAGACTGATATATCGGGAAATATTATGGAATATGCAGTTCCATTAAAAAGCGAAAATTCCGACGGATACATATTTTATATAACCGATAATAAAATGGAAATGAACGATGTTTTGAAGAATATGCTTACCATACTCCTTCAGGCGTTGCTTTTAGGTGTCGCGATAGCTGTTGTTCTCGGGTATATTCTGTCCAAAACAATTACCATTCCCATACTCGGACTCACAAGGCGTGCCGAAAAGCTTGCAAAGGGAGAATTTGAAAATGTGCCAAAGGTTTCGGAAAACGACGAGCTTGGTATTTTGTCGAATACTTTTAAGTATATGTCTGAAACACTGTCACGGACTCTTGAAGAAATAGCCTTTGAAAAAGAAAAGCTTGAAACTGTTATGCAGTATATGACCGACGGTATTATCGCCTTTGACCAGAACGGCAAAATTGTTGTTATAAATCCTGCGGCTAAAGAATTTCTTGACCTTGAAAATCCCGAATCAGTCGAATTTAACAGCTTGTTTGAACAGTATTTCGACGGTATTCTTCTCGGCGATTTTGTATATCTCGACCGCGATAAAAAGGAAGAAAGAATTATTGATTCGAGTGATGCATCACTGAGATTTTATTTCGGTTCATTTAAATTTGAAAATGAGAAAAACGGTGTTATGGTTGTAATACAGGATATAACCAAACAGCAGGCGGTTGAAAATTCCCGCCGTGAGTTTGTTGCCAATGTATCTCACGAGCTTAAAACTCCGCTTACCACTGTTAAAAGCTATGTTGAAACTATGCTTGAAAACGAGGTGGACAGAGAAACATCCGAAAACTTTTTAAAGGTTATAAACAAAGAGGCAGACCGTATGACAAGACTTGTAAGAGACTTGCTTGTTTTATCAAGACTTGACAGTAAGGTTATTATGGAAAACCGTGAGTTTATAAATGCTACCGACCTGATTGATGAGGTAATCGAAAGTCAGCTTATGGAAATTAAAAAGCACGGACATTCTATTACACATCATTGTGTTAATGAAATTCCTCTTGTTTATGCAGATAAAGACCGACTTTCTCAGATTATAACAAACATTCTCTCCAATGCGGTTAAATATACTCCCGATAACGGAAAGATTGAAGTATTTACAAGCTTTTTATACGGAAATGTATATATAAAGGTAAAAGATAACGGTATAGGAATTCCCGAAAAAGACCTTGAGAGAATCTTTGAGCGTTTTTACCGTGTTGATAAAGCTCGTTCGAGAGAACAGGGCGGAACAGGACTTGGCCTTGCTATAGCAAAAGAAATGATTATGGCATCTGGCGGAGATATTCTTATAGAGAGTCAGCCCGAAAAAGGAACAGAGGTATGTATTGTTGTTCCTGTTGAAGGCAAAAAAGAAAACGAAAAAGAAAGCTGATTGAAATGATAATACTTGCATCTAAATCGCCCAGAAGAAAAGAACTTCTTTCAATGTGCGGTTTTGAATTTGAAATAAAGCCTGCCGAGGCAGACGAAACACTTCCCGAAAATATTTCACCCAAAGAAGCGGTTGAGTATCTTAGCCAAATAAAAGCAGAAGCAATAAATGATAATGAAAATATTATTATTGGTGCAGATACTGTTGTAGCACTCGGGAACGAAATTATGGGAAAACCCAAAGACGAGGAAGACGCTTTTTTGATGTTAAGCAAGCTTTCGGGAAAAATACACAGTGTTTATACAGGAGTTACAATTATAAAAAAGGATGAACGGATTACATTTTCGTCCGAAACAAAGGTTGAATTTTATCCCTTGACCGAGCAGGAAATCAGAGACTATATATCAACCAAAGAGCCGATGGATAAAGCAGGCGCTTATGGAATACAGGGACTTGGCGGACTTCTTATAAAGTCAGTTGAGGGAGATTATAATAATGTTGTGGGATTACCTGTAGCTGAATTATCAAGAAAAATAAAATGTGTTTTGAATTAATTTCAAAACGCATTTTTTTGTTGAAGTTACTTAATATATTTAATTAACTTTTCAAATTATTGACACCAGATTTTTCATAGTATATTCTAAAAGAGCTTTTGGAAGAATATTAATGCAAAGGGTGAAAAATTATGGGTAAATATTTTGGCACCGACGGTTTTCGCGGTGCAGCAAACAAAAATCTGACAGCAAAGCACGCATTTGAAATCGGCAGATTTTTAGGCAGTTATTTTAAAAAAGATAATAATTATAAACCGAAGATAGTTGTCGGTAAAGATACAAGACTTTCAAGCTATATGCTGGAAAGTGCAGTTGCATCAGGACTTTCCTCATCAGGTGCAGATGTTTATCTTCTTCATGTTACAACAACACCGAGTGTGGCATATGTTGCGAGAACAGAAAACTTTGATTGCGGAATAATGATAACTGCAAGCCATAATGTTTATTCGGATAACGGAATAAAGTTGATTTCGTCAACCGGAGATAAAGTAGGCGACGATTTAACCGACCTTGTGGAAAATTATCTTGAGAAAATAATTCCTGAAGCAGAGTATGCAACCGATAATAAAATAGGTAAGCTTATTGATTATGCCGCAGGCAGAAACAGATATATCGGTTATCTTATTTCGCTTGCCGCTCATTCCTATAAGGGAAAGAATATAGGACTTGATGCCGCCAACGGAAGTGCGTGGATGATAGCTAAAAATGTATTCAATACTCTCGGTGCAAATACTTATGTTATAAACGATACTCCGAGTGGCGAAAATATCAATGATAATTGCGGTTCTACTCATATCAAAAATCTGCGTGAGCTTGTAATAAGGGAAAAACTGGATGCAGGTTTTGCATTTGACGGCGATGCCGACAGATGTATGGCAATAGATGAAAATGGTAATATCGTTGATGGTGATGCGATGATGTATATTCTCGCAAAATATATGAAGTCGAAAGATATTCTTCCTATGAATACGGTGGTTGCTACAACTATGTCCAATTCAGGATTTGTTAAATCTCTTGAAAATTGCGGTATCGCATGTGAAACAACCGATGTCGGCGACAGGTTTGTCCGTCAGCTTATGGCACAGAAAGGATATATGCTCGGCGGTGAAAACTCGGGGCATATAATTATAGGAAAATATGCCAACACAGGAGACGGCATTTTAACCGCTATAATGATTATGGAGGTTATGTCGGAAACTAAAAAAAGCTTATCTTCACTTACCGAGGGACTTATTATGTATCCTCAGAAGACCGAAAGTGTAAGAATGGAATGCCCCGACGCGGCACTGACCGACGAAGATGTTTTAAAGCTTGAGAATAAGCTTAACGACACCCTTTTAAAAGAGGGAAGAATGCTGCTTAGAAAAAGCGGTACCGAGCCGGTTGTGAGAATAATGGCGGAGGGAATATCTGAAGATATAACAACCCGTGCCATCAATGAAATGAAAGCGCTTTTTAAACAGAAAGGGTTTATATGATGATAAATGATATTTTTGATTTGTCACATTCTCTTGCGGGAGAGTATTTTCTTAAATATGAATATCCGTGGGAAATATTAAAATTCATACCCGACATTATTTCGGATATATCAAATAAACTTAATTTGAATGAATATGTTAAAAAAGGCGACAATATTTTTATTCATAAAGAAGCAAAAGTTTCGCCGTCGGCAGAACTTAACGGTCCGCTTATTATCGGTAAAAATGCAGAAATAAGACATTGTGCTTTTATAAGAGGAAATGTTATAATCGGAGAAAATTCTGTGGTGGGTAATTCCACCGAGATAAAAAACAGTATTCTTTTTGATAATGTGCAAGCTCCTCACTATAATTATATCGGAGATTCAGTCCTTGGGTATAAATCCCATCTTGGCGCAGGAGTTATTTTATCCAATCTAAGACTGGATAAAAAGAATATAAAAATTAAATATAACGACAAACTAATAGAAACGGGAATGAGAAAAATCGGAGCAGTTATAGGCGACGGAACCGAGGTCGGCTGTAACTCTGTGTTAAATCCGGGAACATTTCTTATTAAAAACTCGGTTGTGTATCCATTAACCGGAAAGTAAATTTTTGCGGAAAAACACCGGAAAATCACAAGAAAAAATTTCTCAAACCCTTGAGGCTCTAAGTTGCATCTTGCTTTACGCAAAGATGCAATTTTTTTTGTTTAAATGGGTTTATAATAAAAGTACAAAACAAAAACAACCCGAAAGGAGAACAAAAAATGGAAATAATAATTTATCTTTTATTTCTCTTGTCAGGCTTAACAAGTTTTTTAACATATCGCACAGGTATAAAAGACGGAGTAAGACTTTCAAGAAATGAAGAGCCTCTGCCGGTGTTAACAAAAAAACCGATATACACCCAGAGTGAAAGCGAAAAAGACTTTTTCAGTCAGTATTCCAAGCTTATGAATTACGATTTCGACAAGGCGGGTGAATCAGATGAATAACACCCCCGAAAGTATATTCAGAGAATATGAAGAGGGAATTGCTTTTAAAGAAACAATCGGACTTTTCAAAAATGTTAACGAAGCGGAAAGATTATTCGCAGGCGACCAATGGGCAGGGCTTTCGGCAAACAATATGCCAAAACCTGTGTTCAATATTATAAAAAGAATTATTCAGTATAAGGTTGCGGCGATAAAATCAAATCCCACCTCTCTTGTTGTTTCAAAAGACAGCATAAAAGAGGGGATACCATATATTGAAAAAACAGGAGAACTTCTCACAAAATTAATTTCAGATATATGGGAACGGCTCAAAATGGATGCTAAAAACTACAGCGGTCTTAAAGATGCGGCTCTTTCCGGTGATTATATTATGTATTTTTACTGGGACAGCAACATAAAAACAGGTCAGCCGTTTAAAGGGGATATTAACTGCGAAGCGGTTGATAATGTAAACTTCTTTCCCGGAAATCCCAATATGGCAGATATTCAGAAACAGCCATATATAATACTTTCCTTCCGTGAATCTACCAAAAAGCTTATAAAAGAAGCAAGAGAAAACGGAATTGAAGAAACGGAAATAGCGAAAATAACCGCAGATTCCGATTGTAATTATCAGGCAGGAGATATATCCTCGGTAGAATTATCGGGAAGCTCAAAAACCCTTTGTCTTTTAAAGCTTTATCGTGACGAATCGGGAGATATCCGATCGGTTAAGGCAGTAAGACACGCATACATAAAAAAAGATGCTTCTACCGGATTATCTCTTTATCCTGTTGCCTTAATGAACTGGGAAGAACGCAAAAACTGCGTTCACGGCATCAGCGAGGTTTTCAACCTGAAGCCAAACCAGCTTTATATAAACAAAGCCTTCGCGCAGGCTATGTTAAATTCAATGCTCTTTTCTTTTCCTAAAATTATATACGATAATTCAAGGATAAAGAAACCGTCAAATACCATTGGCGGAGCAATCGCGGTAAACGGTAATATAGAAGGAGCAATAAAATATCTCAATCCTCCTTCGATGAGTTCAGATCTTTTCCGTCTGATAGACACAACCATCGCGCAGACAAAAGAATTAATGGGTGCGAATGATGTATCTTTGGGAAATATCGGAACTCCGAATAATACCAGCGCGTTTATAGCGGTGAGCGAGGCGTCAGCTCTTCCGCTTGAAGGCGTAAGATTAAGGTTTTACCGCATGGTTGAGGATATGGGGCGCATTATCCTTGACTTTATAACCTCTTATTACAGAAAGGGAAGACTGATTTCAAACCTTGAAAACTCGGAGGAGATGTATACCACCATCGACTTCAAACACTTAAAAGACAAGCTTATCAATCTAAGAGTGGATGTAGGGCCTTCGAGCCAATACACCGAAGCTATGGCGGTTAGCACATTAGACAAGCTTTTAAGTGCCGAGAAAATCAGTCTGACCCAATATCTTTCACGAATGCCGGAAGGATATATTCCAGCCAAACAACAGTTGATTGAGGAAATAACTACATCTATGAAAGGAGAAACAAACGAAAATGAAAGATGAAACAAAAACACTTCAGATTGTATATAACGGCGAAAATGTAGTTCTTAACGAAGACGAGGCAATAACTCTTGCTCAGAAAGGTATGAACTATGACCGTTTATACGAAAAGTTCCGCGAAACTTCCGAAGCTTTAAAGGAAGCCGAAAACTATAAAAATAAAATCGAAGGGCTTGCAAAGGAAGCCGGAACAACTCCCGCAAATATAATAGGGGTGCTCGATAAAAACATAAAGGAATTTCAGATTTCCAACTATGCCGAAAACGAAAAAATTCCCCCCGAGTATGCGGAAAAGCTTATGAGCCTTACACGCGAAATCGAAACTCTTAAAAGAGAAAAGGAAGAGCTTCTTCCCATAAAGAAAAGACAGGAGGATATAAAACAGTTTGAAAAAGAATATCCGGGTCTTGATGTAAACGCTCTTGACAAAGATGTTTTAAAGCTCTGGGAAAATTCAGACAAGCCTTTAACGGATATATATAACTCTGTTATGCTTAAAAAACTTCTTAATAAAAAAGAAGCGGATAATGCCAATGAGCAGAACAGAAAGGCTTCCAGCGGAAGCGTTAAAGACAGCTCGGTCGGAGAAAAAGTCTATACCGTAGAGGATATTAAAAAAATGTCTGATGAAGAAATTAAAAATAATTTCACAACACTTGTAAAACAGTTATCAAAAAAGGAGATGAATAATTAATGGCTAACGGAATTCAGTCAGGATTAGGTCTTGTATATGCAAAAAGAATAGAAGGGGTAAGAAAGGGTAATGCCGTTGCGGCGCAGAACTCTTATCTCGGATATACAGACGAGCTTAAAAACAAAGGTGATACAATAAAAATCGCAACTATAGGTCAGGTAGACCTCGTTAATTATAACGGCGGCGCAATAACATTTGATGATATTGACGATGCTTCTGTAAGTGTAAGACTTACCAACCAGAAATATTTTGCGAAAAAGGTGGATACTTCGGATAAAGCAATGACCCCCGAGGATTATGAAGCGGCATTGATGGAAGAAGTGGGAAGAGGAGTTGCAACAGATACAGATAAGTTTATTTATTCCTCCATAGCATCTATGGCGAATAAATCCGCATCTCAGGTTATTGATGCGAAAAATGCAACCTCCGCCACTATCTTTGATAAAATTTTAAGTGCGCAGACAAAGCTTAATATGGCAGATGCCCCTACAGATAAAAGAGTTCTCGAGGTATCTCCGCTTATGTTTGAAAAAATTCAGAAAATGCTTATCAAAACAGATACAAACAATACCGACCTTTTAAGAAAAGGCTTCTGCGGAAAGCTTCTTGATTTCGATGTTTATATGACAAACAACATCAAAAATGACGGTGAATATGATTACTGTATCGCAAGAACAACAACAGCTTACGCATTTGCACTCACAGTAAAAGAGGTTGAAAAGGTAAGTCCTTCTCATCTTTTTGCAAAGGCTATCAAAGGTCTGGTTGTTTACGGCGGAGAAATTATACGCCCGAAAGAAATTGCAATCATAAAATTCAGCGCGGGCGCAGAAGTGTAAGGAGGTATATATATGACAATGAATGTTGTTGATGTTTACGCAAAAGACAGTGCAAAGCTTGAATATCAGGCGGCAGAGAAAACAATCGAAATTGTAACACCCGACCACGAAGAAGGATTTTGCCTGCTTTTAAAAAACGAGGGCGGATCTTCCGCAACCGTTACGATTAAATCGGGCAACAGTATCTACGCAATGGGAGATTATGAATTGACTCTTCAAAGCGACGAAGAAGCTGTAATTAACCTTAAAAACACCGGGCGTTTTAAAAATGTTCACGGAGAAAAAAGCGGCAGAATTATCGCAGAGATAACTGTGGGAGCACCCTCTGATATAAAAGTTTGTGCTGTAGCGCTTTAATGGAATTGGCTGTAAAAAAACGCAAGTTTTTTTACAGCCTCATAAGAAAGAAGGTTAATATGAAAATTTCAGAAATTTACGATACTGCACTTTATCTTGCTGAAAAGCTTGATGATTCGACGGGATATATAGATGCTGAATACAGAAACTATCACAAGATGAAAGCACTGGAAATTATAAAACAAAGTGCGGTATCTATCGCTCAATCGGAAAATATACCTGTTCTCGAAATAGGAAGATTAGGACTTGAAGATGAGCTTAATTTACCTTTCTATTACTGCAAATTTGTAATTCCCTTATATCTTGCTGCAGTCCTCTGTGAGCAGGACGGAGAGAATGATAAATATAATTTCTTCATATATGAATATCAGAATAAGCTTAACAACATAAAGCATGATGAAGAAACTTTGTTCGAGCCGTCTGTTCTGGAAGGGTTAAGGTGATGAAATGTCATATCCATACTTTTCTTTGAAAGATAAATCAGTAAGAGCAGGTCCTTTTAACGGCGGTATTATGATAGATATTCCCAAGCATGAAATAGGAGATGCTAATTCTCCCGATATGCTTAATATGGTGTATGACAGTGGAATATTATCTAAAAGAAAAGGTCAGAAAATACTTTTTGATAACGGAGAAAATCAAATTGAAAGCTGCCTTTCAGAAACCTTTTACGGATATATTATATATTGCTCTAAAAGGACCTTAAAGGCATATAACATAAAAAGCGGAGAAATAACAATTCTTTACGAAAAAATCCCTCAAAAGAAAGGTGAGTTTTTTTCATATAACGGATATGTTTATTATATCGGCAGCGGAGAATACTATAAAATTTCTTATTCGGATAATAAATTGTCTGCGGATATTGTAGAGGGGTATATACCTTATAAATATATTAACTGCGATCCGCAAAGCGGGACAGGTGACGATAATGAGCCTGCAAATCTTCTTACCGGAAAATTCAAAGCTTCATTTAATACAAGTAGCGGGATGCTGTCAGTCTGTCTGCCTGAGGCTGTTGATGTGTCATCAGTGGAAATTGAATACAATGGTCAAAATCTGCAGGGCGGTTTTTCTGTTTCAAGCGATTCGGTTGTGAATTTTTTAAATCCCAAATTTCAGGACGGGCATAATACTCTTATTGTTACTGCAAAGTCTCTCAATTCAGATGAAGACAGAAGAAAGATAACACTTTGCGATGCAGCTGTTTCTTTTGGCGGAAGCGTTTCGGGATTGTCGGAGGGTACAAGAGTTTTCGTGTCGGGAAACCGTGAATATGCGAATACCTTTTTTAAATCATATTTAAAAAATCCTGAATATTTTCCGGTTGACGGCTTTGAAATATTAGGAGATGTTCTTGACCCTATTGTAGGCTTCGGAAAGCAGGGCGGCGGTCTTGTTATATTCAAAGAGAACAGTATTTATGTATCTTTGTATGATTACAGTTCAGGTGAACCGGTGTTTACCATAACAAATATATCTGCAGGGATGGGGTGCGACAGTAAGGAAACCATAGATTATATTGATAACCGTCTTTTGTGGTTCCATAAACGATACGGAGTTATGATGCTTGCATCTGTTTTGAAAAGCAGCTCAGAAAATGTTAAAGTGATTTCTCAAAATATTAATGGCTCCGGGTCGGATACCGGACTTCTTTTTAAGGACAATTACAATTCGCCTAAAGCTTTTGTATTAAATAACAGATATCATTTGTGCACAGATAAGTACTGCTATGTTTTTGACGGGCAAAACGGATATTCTCTTTCAGATGGAAAAAGCTTTTCCTGGTATCTTTATTCAGATATAGACTGCCGGTGTAAAGTAAGAGATAAAGATAAATTATATATCGGAACAGCAAGAGAAAGATTTACATATTTTTCAGACTGTTTATATGACTATAGTGAAGAAAATCCGATAAAGGCACATTATGTAACAAAAGCATATAATCTGGGGAAATCCTCTGTAATGAAAACAGTTAAGGATATATCTTTGCTTCTTCGTGCGGTGAAAAACTCCTATGTTGAAATAACGGCGGAATGTGAAGACGGTGAGATGAAAGGTATAAAAAGCCACAGAATAAATAAATTTTCGTTTGATAATTTTATATTTTCCGATTTCACTTTTTTCGACGGCCGGTTTGCCGTTTTTATAAAGAGGAAAATCAATATGAAGAGAGTAAAATTTTTCTCTCTTAAATTTGAAAACCATGAGCCTTTGTCGGATATGGCAATTTCAGAAATAACTATTAATTATAAAGAGGAAAGAGGTGCTAAAGTAAATGGCATTTAATGAATTTAAATTCGAGCCGGAGGAAGGCTTTTTAGACAGTAGTTTTTATGAAAATTCTCCCTCCGATTCAAGAGCGATTCTTCAAAGACAGCATAATCAGACAAGAGATTATATTAATGATGTTGTTGATAAAATAAAAAGCACCAGAGAGGGTGAAAGCGGAAGCGAGCATATCGGCAGTCCCAAAATTGACGGACTTGATGGCGAAAATGTTTTTTCTCAGATAAAGGATATGAAAAGACAGCTTGAATATGCATCAGCAGGGAATCTTTCAGACAGTTCGATTAAAGAAGCCATGCTGTCAAAAGCATGTGTGACAGGTGAAAAAATCGCATCCGAAGCAATAGACACATCTCATTTTAAAAAAGATGCAGTATGTCCCGTTTCAAATGATACAAAAAATATTAACGGAATGCCGTCAGACTTATATCAGCCGATTGTCAAAGCAGGCAGCTGGGGGAATTTTAAGGAAAGGGTTTCAGATAACAAAATTGCAAGTATTCACGGAAAAAACAGAAACGGAATAAGATATTTTTATGGTGACAACGGAAAAATACTGAAACTTGATATTTCGAATGGAGAGATTACAGAGTATCTTGACTTCTCTTCTTATTCAACTGACTTTAAGTTTACTTTTGATAACAACGGAATACCATATTTAGGTTATTTATCAAAAGCTGATTCGATTCTTTATATTAACTTATATAAATATGAAGAAGAGTTTGTTTTTTTAAACAAAATACAGTTAGGGCATTATTCAAACTGGGCTACATACTTTAACGATATTGAAATATATAATGATCTGCTTTACATTGCATATTCGGAAAGTGGAAATTATTCTTCTGTGTATTTATACAGAGTAGCTCTTGAACAGATAACAGAGCTTTCCAGTCTCACGCCATTTATTTCCAAAAGAACAGATACGGCAGAATCAAGGAAAAGAATAATTTTTGTTAATGGTGATTTATGTTTTTCTTATTTCAGACTGAAAAATTGTTCGGAAAAAGATGTGATTGAATATCCCTGGACAATAATTGAATATGAAGATGGTAAAATGTTGGTGAAACATGATTATTATATTTTGATAGACGAAAACTTTTTACCATGTCAGACGGCTAATTATGTAATGGTAAATAATGATTTTATTGCAAAAGCTTTTATTTATGACAGACATTTTTATATGATTACCGGAGAATATCTTTTCCGTTCAAGAATTTATTAAAGGAGTTGATAGAATGTCGGAGTATCCTACCAATAATACTGAATATATTAAAAGAACAATTGATAATAAAATCAACAATGGCATTAACAATATAAACAATACCCTTAAAAGTAATCTTAATAAAGTATATTCTGAAATAAATAAGCTGCCTAACAAATACAATCAGTTAAGAAATAATCTCAGTTTGTCAAACGAGCAGAACAAAAAGAAAACAGAGGAATATATCGCAAACACGGGAAATCACACGGCATCCGGCTATGCAATGAGTAAAAGACTTAACAATCAGAATGCCTTTAATAAGGAAATGAACAATATTAATATAGCCGAGCAGAACGAAATTTCTTCATTAAAAAACAAGGCGGACGAGCTTAAGCTAAGTGCTGACTCTGAAAAGAACAAGCTTATAAGCGATTCTTTCGATACCGGACTCAAACTCTATCTTGACGAATCGGCAAGGGCCGAAAATTTAAAAGAAACAAAGAGAGTGAATGATGCCAATATTTTAAAAATCAATGCCGGTATAGAAATGGATAAGGCGGATAATCTGCGTAAGCAGCAGGTGCACGATATAGAAATTAAATATCTTGACGATGAGAAGAAGGCAGATTTAAATCAAAAAAATGCAAATATTGAACTCACCAACAAAAAGATTGCAACTGAAACTTCCAAAAAATTGCAGGCAGATGCACAGACTGCAAAAATAAAAAGCAGCGGTTCTTCGGGCGGCGGTGGCGGAGGGGGAACTACCCAGCTCTCAAAAATGACTCCCGCACAGCTTGCGGAAAATATAACCAAGCAGACGGGTACTGCAAAATATGATTCAAACGGTAAACTGAATTATGTTATAAATCCGCTCAAAGCCTATACTCTTCTTATGGAATGGAAGAAAAAGTTTAATCTTTCAACTCAGGTAGTAAACGATACTGCAATCCATCTGGGTATTCAGTCGTATTTATAGGAGGGGTTTATGTATAGAATTAATCTTAATGTATCAGATACAAGAGAGGTTATTTTAAGTTCTGCATCAGGCGGAACTACGGGTGAAAACAATTCCGTTGTTATGAACTTTAAAATTCCTTCCGATTACTCCTCCTTTAATAAATACCTTGATATTTATGGCGATAATGGCAAAAAAACACAGACTGTTATAAGCGTTTCTGATGAAAGCGAGTTTTCTTATGTGTTGCCCGGAATGCTTTCAGATAACCTTAATTTATATATGCAGCTTGTTTTCAAAAAAGATAAAACCGTGTTCAAGTCTTATAAATTTGTGCTGACCTTTGAAGAAAGCATAAACGCAACAGGTTATCTGGAATCTGAATATAAAGACAGCATCCAGACTCTTTATGAAATCAAGGCTGATAAGAGTTCGGTGGAAGAGCTATCTTCAGCAATTTCAGACAAGCTGCCTTATCTTGTCTATTCAGAGGATAAGAGTATTATCCTTACAATGATTAATCAGAAAGCAGACGGTGATGCGGTCGAAAGGGCTTTGAGTTTTAAAGCGGATAAAAAAGATGTTGAAACTTCTTTATCCGGTAAAGCAGATAAAAATGAAATTAAAGAAATAAGAAATATTATTGCCGATAATGAGAAACTTCAAAAAAATGATTTTGCTAACGCACTCAAAACAACTGTTTCGGCATACAAGCTCAAGATTGATGATTTAAGTCCGTATGTGCATACTGTAAAAGGAAAATTGACAGCAGTTAATAATCTTATTCCATATCCGTTTCCGGTGAAGGTGTTTGCAAACGACGGAATAACAATAGTTATGAATGAGGCGGACAGAAGTATTACAATCAACGGAACGCCTACAAGATCTATAGGACTTTCGATATTTGAGGGAGAGCTTGAGCTTGACGGCAAATATATTCTTACAGGTGTAGATAATTCGGATGGAGATTTAACACCGGGTATGCAACCTGTTGTTGACGGAAAGTGGCATAATATGGCAAGAAACAGTCCGTATGAGTATGATCTTAAAGGAACGCTTAATAAAATATCTCTGCAGCTAGCCAAAGGGGTTACCTATATAAACGAGAAAATAACTCCCTGTCTTGTAAAAAAAGACGATGGCTTTAAAGTCGATATGAAAAGTGTAGTGATAAGCTGTCAGTCTGATAAATATTATCCGAAAGAAGACGGAAGCTTTGAGTTATTATCAGAATATCCCGAAATGAGCTTTGGAACAAATAATCCCAATCTGCTTATAACAGTTGAATACAACCGAGATAACCAAAAAGCTTTATCAGAAAAAGCAGATAAGTCGGAAGTTTTTTACTTAAGAAAAGAAATTGATTCGTTAAAATCAAAGCTTAAGGAACTGGAGGGATAATATGAGCAGTGAAACATTAGTGGCAATATTATCTCTCGTCGGAACTCTTATAGGCTCGGTTACGGCAATAATGGTTTCAAATAAGTTAACGGTTTATCGTATAGACCAGCTTGAAAAAAAGGTTAATAAGCATAACAATCTTGTGGAGAGAACATATAAGCTTGAAGAAGCAGAACAGATTGTTCTCGAAAAACTCAAGGTTATAAATCATCGCATAGACGAACTGAAAGGAGAATGATTATGTCGAAAGAAACAGTAATAAGAACATTGATTTTATTGCTTGCTCTCATAAATCAGGTTCTTTATATTTTTGGAGTTAATCCCATTCCAATTGAAAATGAAATGATAAGTCAGCTTATAACAGCTTTTTTTACGGTGGGAGCGAGCATCTGGGCTTGGTGGAAAAACAATTCCTTTACTGTGGAAGCTCAGGAGGCAGACAAGTTTTTAAAGGAGCTTAAAAGATATGGATATTAAAAGGAAAATAAGTCCGTATAATTTCACCGCTCTTTCCGGCAAACAGATAAAATACATTGTAATTCATTATGTGGGCGGAGTATCAACCGCAAAAAATAATGCCGATTATTTTTATAATAACAAGCTTTCTTCTTCCGCACATTATTTCGTAGACGAAAACGAAATATGGCAGAGTGTTGAAGACTATAATTCGGCATGGCATTGCGGGGGCGGAATTCAGGGAAGCGGCGGCAGAGCTTTTTATAAAATATGTCTTAATTCAAACTCAATCGGTATTGAAATGTGTTGTAAAAAGAATGCGAACGGCTGGTATTTTGAAGATAAAACCGTTGAGAATACAGTTAAGCTTGTTAAAATGCTTATGAAAAAATACGGAGTTTCTCCCGACAATGTTATAAGACATTATGATGTTACGGGTAAAAATTGCCCTGCTCCGTATGTTGATGAAAACGAGTGGCAGAAATTTAAAAAGCTTATTTCACAAACCGAAGCCGTTATGCCGGAAGAGATTGTAGCAGGTCTTTTTAAAAGAGGAATTGTAACCGATACTTCGGGAATGCTTGAAGAAATAAAAAGAAATCCCAACGGCAGATTATACTGGCTTGCACGAAAATGTCTTTCAGCCTTGACAAACGGGTAAAGTTGAGCTATAATAATCCTTTAAATTTACATTTTGGAGGTTATTTTATGGATTTTCTTGAGTATTTAGTGCTTATATTAAGATTGCTTGCTTCCTGTTTTTGCGGTTTTGCAATAGGTATTGAAAGAACCAATCGTTCGAAAAAAGCAGGTGTGCGTACTCATGTTGTGGTTGCCTGCGGAGCAGCACTTATAATGATAGTTTCAAAATACGGCTTTTATGACATGTTTTCAGATATATCAAAGCATGACCCGTCAAGAATTGCATCCAATATCGTTACCGGAATAGGTTTTCTCGGTGCAGGAATGATACTTGTAAATAAAAGAAGTATTACAGGTCTTACCACTGCCGCAGGAATATGGGCGACAGCAGGAATAGGAATGGCAATGGGTGCAGGAATGTATGTTATATCTGTTGCGGGAACTATTATAATTCTTGCTGCACAGCTTCTTCTTCATTCCAAGGCGAAGATTTTAAGAGAGCCTCAGATAAGAAAAATATCTGTTTATGGAGTTACCGAGGCGGGCTATCAGAAAAAAGCGATAGATATTTTATCTGAATTCGGAATAACCGTAATAGATGTTTCGGTAATAAAAAAAGGCGGAGCTTTTGATTTCGGATTTATTTCGGAAATGCCGCTTGAATTTTCCGAAGAAGAAATAATTTCAAGATTTATATACGATGCGAAAATTTCCGCGGGCGGAGAGTAAGGAGAGGCAAAAAATGTTCAGACCGCATAAAGCGAAATAAAAGCTTGATACATTGCTTACAAGCCTTCGCCTTGAGGAGAAGGTGGGTTGCGAAGCAACTTGGATGAGGTTGAAAATAAATAAAGCTTTATGCTATAAACAAACTTCGCCTCTCGCTGTATACCAATACAGCTTCGGGTAACCCAAAACTAAAGTTTTGGCTCAGTTTGTTTATTTTGAATCATTTTTTTCTCTCTCCGCACTATAAGGGCTGTTTTAACAGCCCTTTTTTTAATTAGGAATTAGGAGTTAGGAGTTAGGAGTTAGGAGTTAGGAATGAATGTTGACAAATGGGGACGGTCCTTGTTTGTCAACTTTTAAAGGAGGAATACATTTGAAAAAATACGATAACTATACAAAAAAAGCTCTTGAAACATTATCAGAAATAATAGATGATGCTGAGGATTTAAAAGTGAAAATCAGTGCAATAAAAGAACTTTTAAATATAACTGCAGATAAAAAAACCAAACCCGAAATAACCGAACCTGTTATATTTAAAGGTGATGTTGACGAATGATTGTGGATATTAAGAAAACTGTCGGCAAAAATTATAAGGAGTTCTGGAATTTCAAAGGAAGATACAGAGTTGTAAAAGGAGGAAGAGGCTCAAAAAAATCACATACAACAGCATTGTGGTATATATATCATTTATTGAAATATAAAAACGCAAATCTGTTATGTATGCGTCAGTATTACAACAGTCTTAAAGACAGTCAGTTTTCCGAGCTTAAAAAGGCGGCAAAAAGACTGGGTGTATATCATCTTTTTGAATTTAAAATATCACCCCTTGAAATAACTATAAAACATACAGGGCAAAAAATTTTGTTCCGTGGTTTTGATAACCCCGATTCCATAACCTCTATAACCGTACCTCACGGTTATCTTTGCTGGGTATGGATTGAAGAAGCATATCAGGTAAAAGATGAAGAGGATTTCAATAAGCTGGATTTCAGTATAAGAGGGATTAACGATAAAGAGCTTTTTCCTCAGATAACCTTAACCTTCAATCCCTGGAGCGAAATGTGGATAAAGGACCGTTTCTTTGATGTTCGCGATAAAAATATTCTTGCAATAACAAGAAATTATTATCATAATGAATTTCTTTCCGAAGCAGACAGAAAAATGTTTGAGGAATTAAAAGAAAGAGACCCCGAGGGATACAAAGTAGCAGGAGAGGGTGAATGGGGGATTGCCGGTGGAGGATATTTC
>JAZOOC010000077.1:0-5294 GCA_045654825.1 Clostridia bacterium
AATTTTTGGTGCATTTTTGTCAGGTGTTTTCTATCGTGTTTCAAAAGGTAAAATCATATTTGCCGTACTTGGTGAAATCATCGGAACGGGTATTGTTGGAGCTGTTGTGTCATATCCTGTTATGAATTTTATTTGGGGTAAAGAAGGACTATCGTGGTTGTTCTATGTTCCGTCATTTATTTGCGGAACTCTCATAGGTGGTAGTATAGCTTATTTATTTTTACGGAAACTTGCTGATAACGGAATTTTAACACAAATACAGAAAAAGCTTTCTTCGAAAGTATATCATGATAAGAGTAGTTTGATTTCTAACAGTTTGGTAATAGCAGCATTTGGGGCTATACTCTTTGTGGTTATTGAAATATCTGCAAATATATTTAATATTACATCACAGCTGTTTAATGCCTTGTCTTATGCATCTCTTGCAATCTGTGTTGTTTCAGCAATTATTTATTATATTGTAAAGAAGGTGAAAAAAGAATGACAGATATAATTTTCAACATTCTTGAGAGTATTGCAAGAAATAAACCTATCATTCATTGTATTACCAATCCTATTTCAATAAATCAGTGTGCTAATTTAATACTATCTGTCGGAGCTAAACCTATTATGGCAGAACATCCTGAAGAAGTTTGTGAAATAACAAGAGCTTCAAATGCACTCATGGTGAATATCGGAAATATTACAGATGTAAGAATGAAATCTATTTTGTTATCTGTGAAGGAAGCGAATAAAATAAATATACCTGTGTTACTAGATGTTGTTGGAATAGCCTGCTCGAAATTCAGAAGAAAGTATATATATGAGCTTTTGAAGGAAAATTTCCCCACAGTTATAAAAGGGAATTATTCTGAAATAATTGCTCTTTATAATACCGAATATTCTTCGCCCGGCGTGGATGCAGATGGTTCTATTGAAGTAAGTTATATTACTAAATCATCAGAGGAACTTGCTCTGAAATATAATTCAGTTATCCTTGCTACAGGGAAAACTGATATTATTACTGACGGAAAAAGAACTGTGTATGTAAATAACGGAACAAATACGCTTGCTTCAATTACAGGAACAGGTTGTATGCTTGGTGCTTTATGCACTGCGTTTTTGGTATCTGCAAGTTCAATTGATGCAACAGTATCAGCATGCGCGTATTTTAATATATGCGGAGAACTTTCGGAAACAGAGAAAGGTTATGGCAGTTTTATGGTGAATCTGTTGGATAAAGTATCTGTGATCAGCAGAGAAGAAATATCAAAATATATGAATGTAGAGGATGAAAAATGAACGAAAAACGAACCTCAGTTTTTGAGAATGGATTGATTTGGTTTGGAGCTGCAGTTTCTATTGCAGAAATAATGACAGGAACATATTTCGCACCGCTTGGTTTTACCAGAGGATTACTTGCGATATTATTTGGTCATATTATCGGATGTGTAATGCTTTTTCTTTCTGGAGTTATAGGTGGGATAAATCGTAAAAGCTCAATGGAAACAGTAAAGTCGAGCTTTGGTAATAAAGGTGGATTGTTTTTTGTAATAGTAAATATAATTCAACTTGTTGGTTGGACTGCGATTATGATTTATGACGGAGCTCTTGCTGCAAATGAGATTTTTAACATTGGTAGTTGGGCTTGGAGTATTATTATAGGTGTGCTCATCATATTCTGGTTGATAATCGGGATTAAAAATGTCGGTAAATTAAACAAAGTTGCAATGTTAGCTTTGCTAATTCTTACCATTGTTCTTGGTTTTGTTATATTTCAGAAGAAGCCTGTACTGAATATTGACATGAATATTATAACATTCGGTGCAGCAGTTGAGTTGTCTGTTGCGATGCCTCTTTCATGGTTGCCGCTTATCAGCGACTACACCAGAGAAGCTGAGAAACCTGTTATGGCGACAGCGGTTAGTACGATTACATATGGAATTGTTAGTTGCTTTATGTACATAATTGGTATGGGGTTAGCTATATTTACTTCAGAAACTGATATAGCACAGATTATGGTAAAGTCAGGTCTTGGTATAGCAGGGCTTGTAATAATTGTTTTTTCGACTGTAACCACAACATTTCTTGATGCCTATTCTGCCGGTGTTTCCGGTGAAGCAATAACGAGAAAGGTTAAAAGTAAGTGGTTAGCGATTGTAGTTACGGTTATTGGAACTGTTGGTGCGATATTTCTTCCGATTACGGATATTACCGGATTTCTGTATTTTATAGGTTCGGTATTCGCTCCGATGATAGCTGTTCAGATTGCTGATTTTTATATCTTGAAAAGTAATAAGGAAGAGCAAAAATTCAAACTCGGAAATATATTTATATGGTTCGTTGGATTTGTTCTTTACAGACTACTGATGAAGGTTGATATTATTATTGGAAGTACATTGCTCGATGTAGTAATAACAATATTACTCTGTGTTGCGGTAGGGGTTGTTAAAAACAAGTACGGAGGAAAAATAAAATGAAAGAATTAGATACAAGGTTATATTTTATAACAGACAGCAGCTATTGTGAAGAAAATGAATTTCTTTTTCGTATAGAAGAAGCATTAAAAGGCGGTGTTACTATTTTACAATTGCGTGAAAAAGAAAAAACTACACGAGAATATCTCATGATTGCTGAAAAAATACATGCTCTTACAAAAAAATACAATGTTCCGCTTATTATTGATGATAGTGTTGATATAGCACTTTCTATTGATGCAGAGGGTGTACATGTAGGACAAACAGATATACCTGTTTCTGTTGCAAGAAAGCTGATGGGAGAAAATAAGATTGTAGGAGCAACTGCAAAAACTGTTGAGCAAGCAAAAGAAGCCTATCTGCAAGGTGCGGATTATCTTGGAGTTGGTGCTGTTTTTCCTACTACAACAAAGGTTAAGACTGTATTGACTTCTGCTGAAACATTGAAAGACATTTGCAATGCTGTTCCAATTCCTGTTAATGCTATCGGTGGACTTAGCAAAGATAATATTGATATTCTGAAAGGAATACGAATCGGAGGAATCTGTGTTGTTTCTGCGATTATGAAAGCTGAAAATTCAAGAACAGCTGCTATTGAGCTTATTAAAAGGGCAAAGGAGCTTGAATTATGGTAAAAGGTGCGATTTTTGATTTGGATGGAACTTTAATAGATTCTATGTTTATATGGGATACATTTGCCGAGGATTATCTAAAATCGTTGGGTATAGAACCAAAAGAAAATCTTGCTGAGATTTTTAAGAATTTTACAGTTGAACAAGCTGCTGAATATTACCGTAATCATTACAATATTGAGCTTTCTGTTGAGGAAATTGCAGATGGTATAAATAATATGGTGGCAGAAATATATCGGACAAAAGTAGTTCTTAAATCAGGAGTAATTGATTTTTTAAAAAGATTGCAGAATTCAGGTGTGAAAATGTGTGTTGCAACTGTGACCGACAGAGATATTGCAGAGGCAGTGTTGAAGCGTTTGAATGTGCGAGAATACTTTTTGGAAATATTTACTTGTTCTGAAGTCGGATATAACAAAGAAACACCTGAAATTTACAGACAAGCTTTAAAGCATCTTGAAACTGAAAAAACCGAAACGGTAGTATTTGAAGATGTTCTTCATGCATTGAAAACTGCTAAAGATGATGGTTTCAAAGTTGCGGCAGTTTATGATGCACATGAATCAAAACAAGAGGAAATAAAAGAAATTTCAGATTATTACATAATGGATTTTAAAAGCTTCTGCTTTACGACCAAAATGGAAACGGCATTAACTATTGCCGGTAGTGATTCAAGTGGTGGTGCAGGTGTTCAGGCAGATATTAAAACTATGACAATGAACGGTGTTTATGCTATGAGTGCCATTACTGCTCTTACTGCTCAAAATACACTTGGAGTAAGAGCAATTTTAGAGGTGGTACCTGATTTTCTCAAGGAACAACTTGATGCAATATTTGAAGATATATTCCCTGAAAGTGTGAAAATTGGTATGGTATCATCAAGCGAGCTGATAAATGTAATTGCTGACAGATTAAAATATTATAATGCTAAAAACATAGTTGTAGACCCTGTAATGGTAGCAACAAGCGGTTCAGCTCTTATAAAGACAGATGCTATAAAAACATTAGTTGAAAAACTTTTACCCATTGCAACTGTTGTGACACCTAATATTCCCGAAGCAGAAATCTTAACTGATATAAAAATTAATAACAAGGAAGATATGATTAAGGCGGCAAAGTGTATCGGCGAAAACTATGGATGTAGCGTTCTGTTAAAAGGGGGTCATAGAATAAACGATGCAAATGACATTTTATATGAAAACGGCAGCCTTGTGTGGTTTGAAGGAAAAAGAATTGATAATCCAAACACTCACGGAACAGGATGCACTTTGTCAAGTGCAATTGCATCAAACCTTGCCAGAGGATTAACACTTGCAGAGTCGGTAAAAAGAGCGAAAGATTACATTTCTAACGCGCTTACTGCCGGACTTGATTTAGGAGCCGGTTCAGGACCGCTGAATCACGTTTTTTTACTTAAAAACTATTGCATTAAGATGTAAATTATGTTATAATATGAAGGATTATATACTAAAAGGAGTATGTTATGAAAACTAAAATTCAAAAGATAATAATTTCCGCTATGCTTGCGTCTGTTGTATGCGTTGCGACTATGATAATTAAAATTCCTTCTCCGCTTAAAGGATACATAAATCTCGGTGACTGCGTTGTGCTTCTTTCCGGATGGATTTTGGCTCCCGGTTATGCTTTTTTAACTGCAGGGATAGGCTCTGCACTGGCAGATTTGTTCAGCGGATATGTTGTATATCTGCCTGCTACTTTTATCATAAAAGGCTGTATGGCACTTATTGTTAATCTGTTTAATAAGAAATACAATTCCAATGCGGGAAGAGTATCGGGTGCTGTTGTTGCAGAATTTGTTATGATACTCGGTTATTTCCTGTTTGAAGGATTTTTATACGGTTTTGTTCCATCTATGGCAAATATCATTCCAAATGGTGTGCAGGGAATAGCCGGTATAATATTCGGTATGATTTTGTATAAGGTTCTTGAAAAAAATAATCTCTTCCATAATTAATTACATTTAGGTTTCATTATCCTCATTCCGATTGACACTTCTTTAAGAATGTATTATAATATTCTTGGAGTGATTTGGTATGAAATTAATGATTGCATCGGACATACACGGTTCGGCGTTTTATACTGAAAAGCTTATTGGTTGTTTTAACAAAGAAAACCCCGATAAGCTTATTTTACTTGGGGATATTTTGTATCATGGTCCCCGTAATGAATTGCCTATGGAGTATGC
>JAZOOC010000078.1:0-4125 GCA_045654825.1 Clostridia bacterium
TTGGATTTATTTCGTCTGATAATCTTAATTATTTTTCGTAATTATCCCATTATTTCTAATGATAACACAATTTCATTAATATTAAAATGTATTTATTGCTTAAAATATTGACAAAATTGCTATTTTGAAGTAAAATTCATATATAAATATTCGAGGTAATTTTATGGAATACAATTATGAGATAACTTATCAGACATATAAACAACCAAAGGAATCAGATTTTCAGCAGCATTTTCACAACCATACTGAAATTTATATATTTATTGAAGGTTCTGCATCTTACGAAGTAGAGGCTACTTCCTATACACTTGAACCTTATGACATAATAATAATTCCCAAAAACAAATTACATGGGTTAAAACATAAGGAAAGCAAAAAATATTCCCGAATTGTTTTATGGATTAACGATGAGTTTTTTGAAGAAATGAACTGCCCCGAATATAAACAAATACTATTTAAAAATAATGGTTATAAAATCCCCGGGTTTATTACCGACGTGTCGGGATTGAGAGATGTTTTAAACAATCTGAAAAATTACAGTAATAATTTTGAAAGCTGTTACACAAAAATATCTGAAGCATGTCTTATTATGTTTCTGCATATTCTCAACAATATTAACGAAAGCAGAATGCCCGAAATAAGAAACAATAACATTCAGAACATAATATCATATATAAACCACGAGTTCAAAAATGATATTACTCTTGATGAACTGTCCGAAAAGTTTTATATATCCAAATATCACTTATGCAGAGAGTTCAAAAAACTTACAGGCTATACAATCCACGAATATACAAACATCAAAAAGTTCCAAAAAACAAAAGAGCTGTGTGAAGCCGGAATGAATATCGGTAACGCCTGTATTCAAGCCGGATTCAACAGTTATTCATCATTTTACAGATACTACAGAAAGCGCTTTTCCAATACGCCGGGTGAATGGCTTAGTGCAGTAAGACTCGAACACAATATGCCTTAAACTTGCTAAATTACAATCCTTTTGACTTGTCGGTTTTGCAGGATTTTCTTAAGTATTATAATGAATTTATGTTTTTAAACCATATCGGGTTCAAATCTTACTGCACTAACTATAACCATTAATTAATTAATTGTTTTAGCGGCATATTTTTTAGGTGTTACTCCTATGTATTTTTTAAAGGTGCGGATAAAATAGCTTATATCGTTAAAACCGCAGTTTGTTGCAGTTTCGGTAACATTCATTTTTAAATTTGAAAGCATATTGCACGCACATTCAATACGGAAACGATTAAGATACTCAATAGGTGTTCTTCCTGTCATTTCTTTGAAAAACTCGCAAAAATACCTTGGAGACATTCCGCATGTTTTGGAAAGTCGGCTTAATGTTATATCCGAATTATATTCTTCTTCAATAAGCTTTAAAGCACCTTTTATGTTATCTATACGCTTACTTGATATTTCTCTTTCTGTTCCTTTTATCCCGGATATTTTACTTTCTATTATTCTGCCTATAAGCAGGGTCAGTGCTCCTGCAGCAACGGGCTCATATCCATACTTTTTATCTCTTAGTGAATTAAAAAACAAATCAGCTGTATCACATAAATCACTATTTAAGTTTTTATCTAACTTAACTGAGAAATTAATACTTTTTTTTACCAAATCTTTTATTACACGATTATTGTTATAAACAATTGAACTATGAAATACAACACATTCATATTCACAATCATCTTCAGGCATTCCGCCATGAAGAATGCCGCCAGGTATTATGAGTATATCTCCTTTATTTAAAAAAGTAATATTTTCATTAAGCGTTACTTTAAATCGCCCTTGGGTTATGCGTATAAATTCCCAGTCCATATGCCAGTGATACTTCATAACATAGTTAATATCATTGCAATTTAAATAATAATATTCCATAGGAAAATCTATAGTACCTCTTGCTATATTTTCATATTTTCCTATAACATTCATCTAATTCACCTCACAAAACAGGAATATTGTCATATTTTTAATCATTATATCACAAGAAATAATATAAAATCAATAATATAATTAAAACATAACACCGAAAGGAGAAAATATTATGAATTACCCTAAAATCGGAATACGCCCGACTATCGACGGAAGATGGGGTGGCGTTAGAGAATCACTTGAAGAACAAACAATGAATCTTGCTAAATCAGCAGCAGATTTAATAAGCAAAAATGTATTTTACGCAGACGGAACTCCTGTTCAGTGCGTTATCGGATGCACAACTATAGGAAGCGGTAAAGAAGCCGCTATGGTTTCCGAACAGTTTTCCAAAGAAAATGTAGTAGCTACTCTTGCAGTTACTCCCTGCTGGTGCTACGGTTCTGAAACAATGGACCTTGACCCCACAACAATCAAAGCTGTATGGGGATTTAACGGAACAGAAAGACCCGGTGCAGTATATCTTGCTGCAGTTATGGCAGCTTTCGCACAGAGAGGTCTTCCCGCTTTCTCTATCTACGGTCATGATGTTCAGGATGCAGATGATGACACAATCCCCGAGGATGTAGCAGAAAAAATTCTTCGTTTTGCTCGTTCAGCAATTGCAGTAGGTCAGATGAGAAACAAAGCTTATGTTAATCTTGGCGGAGTTTCTATGGGTATTGCCGGCTCCAACTGTGATGCTGGATTTATGCAGAAATATCTCGGTTTAAGAGCAGAATGGGTTGATTTAACTGAGGTTTTAAGAAGAATTAAGCTTGAAATTTACGACAAAGATGAATATGAAAAGGCTATAAAATGGATAAAAGGAAATTGTAAAGAAGGCTTCGATAAGAACGCAGGAAAGAATTTCCCTGAAATAATCAAAAAATCCAAAGTTATTGATCCCGACAAAGATTGGGAATTTATTGCTAAATTCACAATCATAGTAAATGATATTCTTCACGGAAATCCAAAGCTTGCAGAAATGGGCTGGCACGAAGAATCACTTGGAAGAAACGCAATTGTTGGAGGTTTCCAAGGTCAGAGAATGTGGACAGACTGGTTGCCTAATGCAGACTTTACAGAGTCCCTTCTTGCTTCATCATTCGACTGGAATGGTAAAAAAGAGCCTTTCCCGTTTGCAACTGAAAACGATACCTTAAACGGTATAGCAATGCTTTTTGGAACATTACTTACAAACAAAGCTCCATGTTTTCATGATGTTCGTACTTACTGGAGTCCTGAAGCTGTAGAAAGGGTTACAGGCTACAAACTTGAAGGTAATGCTGCAAATGGATTTATTCATCTTATCAACTCAGGTGCTACCGCTATGGACTGCACAGGCGCGGCTAAAGATGAAAACGGAAACGGCGTTATGAAAAAATGGTGGGAAATGACTGAGTCTGATATTTCTGCTTGTCTTGAAGCAACTGACTGGTGCAGAGCTGACTATGAATATTTCAGAGGCGGCGGTTTCTCTTCGCACTTTAAAACATTAGCAGAAATGCCTGTAACTTTAATAAGAGTTAATCTTGTTGACGGCATTGGTCCTGTTATTCAGATTGCAGAAGGTCACACAATCACATTACCCGACGATGTTCACAAAACTCTTGATGAAAGAACAGACAGAACCTGGCCTACAACATGGTTCGCTCCTATCCTTAACGGTTCTAACGGCTTTAGCACAGTATATGATGTTATGGCTAACTGGGGAGCAAATCACGGTGTTACAGTTCACGGTCATGTAGGTGCTGACCTTATAACACTTGCATCAATGTTAAGAATTCCTGTTTCCTTACACAATGTACCTGCTGAAAAGATATACCGTCCTCACTCCTGGGCTTCCTTCGGAATGGGAGACGATCTTACCTCAACAGATTATAGAGCATGTAAGGAATACGGACCTTTGTACAAATAATTATAACAATAAAAAATTGGGGATGTTAAAAAACTCCGGAACGCAAGAAAAGGGTAAAAATATGTAATTTAAAAAAATGCGAAAAACAAAAATATAGGTATAAAAACCGAAAATATTCGGTTTTTATGAAAATTCTATCTTTTCTTGCTATAAACAAACTTCGCCACTCGCTGTATACACATACAGCTTCGGGTAACCCAAAGCTAAAGCTTTGGCTCAGTTTGTTCATTCCAAAGCTTTTTTAAGTCGGATCGTAGCCATGTCGTTCTGTGTGC
>JAZOOC010000079.1:0-2429 GCA_045654825.1 Clostridia bacterium
AGTTCTTCAGCTTTTCTTCTTGAAGTATATCCGCATTCGCTGATATATTTTTGTAATCTTTTAGTTTCGCTCATATAACCCTCCAAACATTACAAAAGGGATGTAAAAATATGTAATTCAACACTTTTACAATCCCTTTAAAATTTATTTTATAGTATCTGAAAGAATTTCGTCAAAATTAGCAAGAGTTATTTTTATCTTTTCCTGCAAATTTCTCACTTCAGATTTATAGCTTGAAATAATTGCTTTCTTTGAATCAAGCTCTTTATCAAACTCAATTCTTTTTTCTGCCTGTTCAGCCATAAACTTTTCTTTTTTAGACTCAATATCTGAATTTGCATCCGAAATCAAATTCTGAGCCTTTTCTTCTGCTTCCTTAATAATCTTTGCAGACATTTCTTCAGCATGAATATATAACTCTGAAATTTTCTTTTTTTCTTCTTCAAAATCAGCTATCTCTTTATTTAGCTTCTCAATAGTTGCATTAAGTTCTTCAATTGCTTTTTTATGCTTTTTGATTTCATTATCTTTTAAAAATAACTTGTCATCAACATTTTTTGAAACTGTACTTATATAGTCAAGTACAGAATGTTTTTTAAAACCGAATAAACTTTTTTTCAATTTAATTGAGTCAGACATATTGGCCTCCCCTTAAAATTTAAAAGCCATTAGCTTAATTAAGCATAATGGCCGTCTGGAGCGGAAGACGAGATTCGAACTCGCGACGTTCACCTTGGCAAGGTGACGCTCTACCACTGAGCCACTCCCGCATTTCCTTGATATTATAACAAATAATTTTGCATAAATCAAGAGAAATTTACAAATTTATTCAAAATATTTTAAAGGGTCCTTATTTATCCCATTTTCTTTAACTTCAAAATGGATAAATTCTTCCCCGGCATCATTAACCGTTCCCTTTCCCAAACTATCGCCCTGTTTAACATTCATTCCTCTTTTAACATCGGGAGAGATTATAATATTCTTATAAACAATTTCAACATCTTCATTTTTTATTATTACTATATAATTGTTGTTTAAATCTTCATAACAGTCGTGAATAACTCCGTCTGTTGAAGCTACTACAGCCTCGCCGTTTGTTTTTATATCAATTCCCGAATGAGTTCTGTAATCTCCGGTTTCGTTAAGGTATATAATTTCATTTTCCGAATAACCTGCAATTATATCACCGGATGAAGGATATATAAACTTTTTCTTTTCTTCTGTGATTTTTTTTGTTTCATTAACAATTACAGGTTTTTCTTCTTTTTTTATCTGCTCATATTTTTCGGGTATGTTTTCTTTAACCGGATTAATATAAGATATTTCACTGTTTACTACCGATATTTTTTCTTTATAATCATTATTTAGTTTTTTTATAAATGATAATGATAAGCCGATTGCTAAAAGAAATGAAATAAGTGTTGTTACTTTTAAAACCTTTTTCATAAAACTTCCTCCTGTCATATTAAGTATTGACAATTGAGGAAAAAATATACTAATAAATTTTCTTTATATCTGTATCCTTATAATACTTTTTTAGAATAGTCTTATAATCTTCTCCGCTTGTTGCAGCATAATTTGCACCATACTGACTCATTCCAACACCGTGACCATTTCCCGTAACTGAAAATTTAACCTTATCGGTTATTTCTATTGTAAACCCTGCTGACCTTAAAGAAAAAGCATTTCTTATTTCAACTCCCGAAAACTCACATCCGCAAATAACAATCTTTTTAACAGAGCCTCCCTCGGTATGTGAGTAGGAAGATATCCAGTTTTTTGTATCGTTACCAAATACTATATTTGAATTTAATCCTTTGAGAATATTTTTAAATTCATCAATTGTATATGTTGCTTCCGATTTAAATCTTGGTGAAAGCTCTTCCCCCGGACTTTCAACACTTTTCAGATATGGAGTTTCGGTTTGCCATACATCCTCGCTGTTTTCAGTTTTACCTTTACTGGTAGAATGAAATACTGCAATTATAGGCTCATCGTTATAAGTTACTATTTCTCCCGATGTAGCTTTTATTGAAGAACTGATTTTGGGATAATAGCTGTTAATCCATTCTTCTCCCCATTTTGTATGGGCATCCTCGTAGGAGATATATGCTTTGCAATGCGCCGGGTCGGTGCATACATCCGCATCATTATGCAAATCATTCTCTTTTGATTGTTTGTTTATAATATATGTACGCGCAGCTACCGCCTGTGCTTTCAGTGCCTCTTCGTGAAAAGATGGCGGCATTTCGGCAGACACTACTCCAATAAGATACTCTTCAAGATTCACTTCGTTAATATTACCATCGTTCATTTTAACTTTAATTTGCGGTGAATTTTCATAAGATTCATTTTCTTTTGCATTTTTAGTTTCATTTTTGTTATAAACAAAATAAAAAATTGTTGATATAATTATAATAATTATTTTT
>JAZOOC010000080.1:0-3662 GCA_045654825.1 Clostridia bacterium
GGCCTCCGACTTCCTCTTGGGTGAACTCGCCTGCTTTTGCTTCGGAGGCAGTTTTAACATTTTCAAGTACCATCTTTTCGGAATTCATTCCCGAAAGCACCATAGTTACCTCACTCTGATTCCACAGCCATCTTAGCGACCACTCGGCAGGAGTATATTTTATTTTATATTCACCAAATATTTTCTTTGCCGCTTCGGGAAGATTATTTACAAGTCTTCCGCCTCTCAACGGCTCCATAATAAACACAGGAAGTCCCTTGCTGCTTGCATGAAGGAGTCCTTTTCGTCCTGCCTGGGTATTCTCGTCCATATAATTATACTGAATCATACAAAAATCCCAGTCATAAGAATCTACAACCTCACAAAACATATCTGAATTTCCGTGATAGGAAAAACCAATCTGTCTTATTTGGCCGTTTTCTTTTTTGGATTTTATCCATTCTTCAATGCCTAATTCTTTCATACGCTCCCAGGCAGCCTTGTCTGTAAGCATATGAATAAGATAATAATCTATATAATCGGTTCTTAATCTTTTTAATTCTTCACTAAATATTCTATCTATATCTTCCCTCGTTTTCACAAGATAATGCGGAAGCTTTGTAGCAATATTGATTTTCTTGCGAAGATTATTCCTTTCAACAATTTCTCCAAGCAATAATTCATTTCCGGGATAAATATATGCGGTATCAAAATAATTCACACCGTTATTATATGCAGTTAAAATTTCTTTCTCTGCTTTTTCAACATCAAATTTTCCGAACTTTCTGGTAAATCTCATACAACCATATCCGAGAATGGATAATTTGTTGCCGTATTTATCTTCTCTGTAATTCATAAGACACCTCTTTCCCCTACATATAAAAATATACCTTATCAAAAGGTACATTCTTATATAGTATATTATATAATTTATAAGCAACATTGTCAACGAAATTTTGAAATCGCATCAATTAATTGCGAAATCAGATATTTTTATTTCTTACTGTATATTTGTATATAAAATAGCCTGTCCATACAATAACTGCAAGACCGCAAAACATAAGCAATGTTATGAAAACATAAAGCCAGTCGAATTTATCGGCTATCAATCCGAGTCCGTATGCGCTTAAGGTACTTCCCACATAACAGCAACCATTCAATACTCCGGCAAACATACCCGAATTAACCTTTCCTCTCATAAACAGAGGAAAAATACTTGTTATAAGACTGTTAAGACTGGATGCAAGAAAGTTTGTTATAACAAGACCGCCCAGCATAAACCATACAAGCTCTAACTTAAGACTTGTAATAATAACAGCTATAAAAACTGCGATAGCGAGGAATACTGCTGCACATTGATTTATATAATCAGGAATTTTTTTATGTACTTTTAACGCAAACGCATTTGCAAACACCGCAAGCACAGGCAATAACAATGTCAGAAGAATAGAAAGGGAGTCGCTCATAGAAAATTCTTCTTTAAGAATTGACGGCACCCAGGTTGTTAAACCGTCTTTAATAAGATTTACGCCAATTGCACAAAAGCACAATGCATAAACAGAAACAAAAAAGAGTTTTCTTTCAGCATTTTTATTTTTCTCTTTAGTAATATCAACCTTTGATTCGACTGTTTTTATTTCTTCGGTTTTTCCACTGTTAGAATAAGCTACCGCTTTATTATAGAACAAAAACCATACAAAAGCCACAACAATAGTCGCAAAAGCAGCAGTATAAAAAGAAAGCTTGAATTTACTGAATGCAGCAAAAACAGAACTCAGCCCGTAAATAACGAGAGTTCCGGACGCTACGGTTGTACCCATAACCACACTTGATACTCCCAGATCCTTTTGAGGTAAATTCTCCGAAAGAAGTCTTATCAAGGTGGGCCAGAGCACCGCTAAAACAAAACCGTTAATCATCCAAAGCCATTTTATAATTGAAAATTCGGTTGTAACAGCAATTATAAAATTAATTATGCCGGATATTGCAAGACTTGAAAAAACAATCAACTTTATATTATACTTTTTACAAAATAGTCCGTTAAAAACCTGTCCTATTCCATAGGAGAAAAAGAAGAAAGTTGGAACTGTGCCCGCCTGACTTTTACTAACTCCGTAAAAGTCAATTATCTGGGTTATGTTTGCAGAGTAATTAACCTTTCCAAGATATGATGTTGTATAGACAAGCCAGGCAAGAAAAATAAGCAAAAATGCTTTACTTCTGTTCTTCTCGCCCGATGCAGAATTTCTTTTCATTTCTTAACACTCCTGCCTTTCTGACACGGTTTGTATTATATATGAACAATCGGCTTTTTTCAATCTTTTTCAAAAAAATATTAAATTTTGTCGTTGTTTTGCAATCCTATGGCATGTTTTTAACCGACGGATTATTGATAAGCTTTCCGTTTTCATCAAATCTGGAGCCATGACAGGGGCAATCCCAGGAATGCTCCTGTTTATTATATTTCAAAGCGCATCCAAGATGAGGGCATCTTGGATTTGTAGGAGTAATCAAACCTTTTGCAGACTCAAACACATTTACCGCAAGCTGTGGATGAATTATACTTCTTTTTGGAGAATAAAGCTCTTCGTATTCGTTTTTTCTGTCGCAAATCATATCCGTAAGAACAATTGCGGAAACCATTGAAGATGTCATCCCCCATTTATTGAAGCCCGTCGCAACATATAAATCGGGTGTCGATTTTGAATACTTACCGATATAAGGAATCGAATCAAGGGTTATGCAATCCTGAGTTGCCCATTTACTTATAACCTCTGCATTTGGATAATATTTTTCTTTGAATTTTAAAAGTTCTTCCCAATTACCGCCATTTTTTCCGGTACGATGGCCTCCGCCCCCCAAAAGCAACAAATCTTCATATCCGCGAAAAGAAAGTCCGTCCATTTTTTCGTCAACATATATATCTTTTATATTTACTGCATTTTTCAACCCAAGAATATAAGACCTGTGCTGATACATTTTGATGAAATATCCGCCATGTCTGTCAATAAAAGGAAAATGGCTTGCATTGATAATTTTCTTTGCTGTTATTCTCCCCTTTTCTGTGATTACAGTATTCGATTTTAAATTAACAACTTTAGTGTTTTCATATATTTTCAAGTCTTTGGCAAGATAATACGCAAATTTGAGCGGATGAAATTTAGCCTGATTTTCAACTTTTACAGCACCTGCTATTTTGAACGGAAGCTCAGTCTTTTCACAAACCTGAAAACTTAATCCGATTTTTTCGAGTGCCGCTGCTTCTTTTTCAATTACCTTTCTGTTATTTTTCGAATACACGAGAGAATTACAGAATTCTAACTCACAATCAGTTTTTGATGCAAGCTCGACCATTTTTTCTAAAGCCAACTTCTGACTTTGATAATAAAGCCGGGCTTTTTCTGTTCCATATTCATTTATTATTTTATTATAAATAAGGCCATGCTGATATGTTATTTTAGCGGTAGTTTTATTCGTTACACCCGAGCATAGCCTGTCAGCTTCCACGATAACACAATCCACACCGGCTTGTTCTAACATATATCCGCATAAAATCCCACACATTCCTCCGCCTATAATCAAAACATCTGTTTTTATATTTTCATTTAAAGTATCATTTTTTTGAAAACTTGTATTGTTATTCCATATTGATTGCATAGAAAATCACCTCTTATTTATTATTT
>JAZOOC010000081.1:0-2309 GCA_045654825.1 Clostridia bacterium
AAAAAAGAAGATATTAAAAATATTCTTGCAGCTGCAACCGAAAATTCTTTGTATTCCTATCAGGAGGATATAAAACAGGGATTTATAACCATAAAGGGCGGACATCGTATGGGAGTTGCAGGAAGAGCGGTGACGGAAAACGGAAATCTTTTTTCGCTTGAGGATATATCTTTTATAAATATCAGACTCGCAAGAGAAATTAAGGGTGCGGCTAAGGAAATAATACCACATATTTTTAAAAGGCAGAAAATACTCAATACTCTTATAATTTCTCCGCCCGGAAAGGGAAAAACAACTCTTCTTCGGGATATCGGAAGAATACTGGGAAATACCGGGAATATCCGCCCTGCAATAATAGACAGCCGTTTTGAAATAGGCGCACAAAATAAAGGCATACCGTCTATGGATATAGGATTAAGAAGCTTTTTGCTCAGCGGATATAAAAAAAGCGATGGATTTTCCCACGCGGTAAGAAGTCTTTCTTCTACTGTTGTGTTATGTGATGAAATAGCAAAAGAGGACTTTTGTCATATAAATTTTGCAATAAACAGCGGAGTATCAGTTATTGCAACTGCTCACGGAAATTCATATGAAGAGGCAGAAAACAAGTTTGATTTATCGGGATTTAAAAGATTTATAATTTTAAAAGAGCCGGGCGGTGAGGCGGAAATAATATGAAAATACTGGGAATTATTTTAATTCTGTCGGCAGGAGGTATTCTTTCTTATAAAATATATAACACAAGTCTTTTAAGGATTAAAATTTTAAGAAAGCTTATATCAGATTTTCATATAATTAAAAACGAAATAGTATATAAGTATACCCCATTATATTATGCAATAAAAAAAGCGGATGAGGGAGGAATTTTAAATGAGTTTTATTCTGCTCTCCTTTCAGGGCTTGAAAGCTCGTTGACCGTAAAAGAAGCATTCGATACGGGTATGAAAAAGCTTTCCTGTATTAAGGAAGAAGACAGAGAGGCAATATGCGGCTTGTCTTCAGTTCTCGGTGCTACCGATATTAAAGGACAGACCGAGGCTTTCGATATTTTTACCGCACTTATTTCGCAAAATCTTTTAAGCGCGGAGAAGCTCATAAAAGAAAATACAAAGCCGAAATGTGTAACGGTTCTTTTTATATTTGTCGTTGCAGGCTTGATAATGATTTAAGGAGTTTATATGAATGTTGATTTAATATTTAAAATAGCGGCAATCGGAATAATAGTATCTGTTTTAAATCAGCTCTTAATCAGGTCGGGCAGAGAAGAACAGGCAATGCTTACCACTCTTGCGGGACTTATAGTTGTTTTGTATATGCTGATAGACCAGATAGCAAATCTTTTTACAACTATTAAAAATGTATTCGGCTTATGAGCTTTTTAATTAAGATAATAGGACTGGGATTTTTGGTCTGCTTTATAAATCCGATACTTAAAAAACACAGTCCGCAGACAGCGGCGGTAGTTACGGTTGCGGCTTCTTCGATAATATTTGCATACATATTGAAATACGCACAGAAAGTTTTTTATGAATTAAAGGGAATATCCTCTTTGTTTAATGCAGGCTTTTTATACAGCGAAACAATAATAAAGGTTATATTAATCGCATGGGTGTGTGAATATTCAAGCGCGATAATAGAAGATGCGGGAGAGAAAGCTGTTGCCAAGAAAATAGAATTTGCAGGGAAAATAATCATTTTTGTTATGATTTTTCCCTTGCTTTCACAGCTTGCAGACAGCGTAATTTCATTGGTACGGTGATAAAATGATAAAAAAGTTGATTTTACTTGCGGTTATTTTAATGGTTCCGGTAACGGCAAGAGCTGAGCTTTCAGATATAACAGATAACGCACTAAAAGATATTTCCTCTCATACAGGAAGTTTTGATTTTTATGAATTTTCCGAAAGTCTTATGAAAGAGGGAGAGCTTCCTCAAGGGGATGTTCTTCTAACGCGGATAATAGATATTTTCGGAGATGAATTAAGAAAAAGCTTTAAGAGTCTTGCGGTTATGCTCATTCCGGTTTTTCTTTTCGGGATTTTAAGATTTATAAGGACAGAAAGGGGAGAGGACGGGGTATCCTCTGCCGCATTTTTGGGTTGCTTTGCCTTTATGTGCGTTATAATAACCGGAGTTTTCAAGGATATGGCGGGTCTTGTGACTGATACGGCGGCATCTGTTGATGTAGTAACAAAAGGACTTGTGCCGGTGCTTTTTTCGCTTCTTGCCGCAGGCGGTAATATAACAACTGCGAGTTTAAGTCAGCCTTTTGTGGTTATGGTATCAGGGATAATGAGCGAGCTTTTAAAA
>JAZOOC010000082.1:0-2641 GCA_045654825.1 Clostridia bacterium
ATTATAAAAACAAAAAAATTGCAGTTAATAACGAAGATGCGGCTAAAAAAGTGTCTGCTGAACTTAAAAATTCGATTTTTGAAGTATCAGCAGTTAAGAAATCGCAGAAGACAAGAAAAGCATATCCGCCTTTTACTACCAGTACCTTGCAACAGGAAGCTTCAAGAAAATTAGGGTTTACAAGTAAAAGAACAATGGTTGCAGCTCAGATGCTTTATGAAGGTGTTAAGTTAGGAAACACTGGCCCTGTCGGACTTATAACCTATATGAGAACAGACGGCTTACGAATTTCTGATGAGGCTCGTTTCGCTGCAAAAAATTATATTGTAGAAAGATTTGGTGAAAAATATGCGCCTAAATCCTACAATATTTATAAAACCAAAAAGAATAATGTTCAGGATGCACATGAAGCTATCCGTCCTACCGATATTAATTTTGAACCTGATAAAATTAAAAATTCACTTACTTCGGACCAGTATAAATTATATAAGCTCATATGGGAAAGATTTACTGCATCTCAGATGACGGGTCAGCTTCTTGATGTAGTTTCTGTTGATGTTTTGGCAGGTGATTATACTCTTAAAGCTTCAGGCTCAACCGTAAAATTTGATGGTTACACTAAGCTTTACGACGAAGGTACAGATGACGAAAAAGAAGATGAATTAAAAGAACAGAAATTACCGGTACTCAAAGAGAATGAAAAGCTTGTTCTTGATAAAATAAACAATAAACAGAATTTTACTGCACCACCCTCAAGGTTTACAGAAGCAAGCCTTATCAAAATAATGGAAGAATACGGAATAGGCAGACCAAGTACTTATGCGCCTACTATTTCAACCATACTTGCAAGGGAATATGTAATTAAAGAAGGTAAGACTCTTATTCCTACTGAACTGGGGATGGTTATTACCGATATGATGAAAGAAAACTTTTCGGATATAGTCGATATTAAATTCACTGCTAATATGGAAGAGAAGCTTGATATAATCGAAGAAGGTAATACAGACTGGATAAAAATTCTGGACGATTTTTATAAAGACTTTTCTAAAGTTCTTGATAAAGCATCTGAAATCGAAAGAGTAAAGATTAAAGATGAAGAAACAGATGTGGTATGTGAAAAATGCGGAAGAAATATGGTTATAAAATCAGGAAGATTTGGTAAGTTTCTTGCTTGTCCCGGATATCCTGATTGTAAAAATGCCAAGCCGATTACTACTGAAATTCAAGGTGTTTTGTGTCCTTTATGCGGTTCTAAAATACTTGAAAAAAAGAGCAAGAAAGGTAAGAAATATTTCGGATGTGAAAATAATCCCAAATGCTCGTTTATGACATGGGATGAGCCTGTTAATCAAAAGTGTGATAAATGCGGAAGCATTATGCTTAAGAAATATTTTGGAAGAGGCTCAAAGCTTTATTGTTCAAATACCGAATGCGAAAACACTTATAAAACGAAAAAAACAACATCAGAGGAAAAATAATGAAAGAAGTAAAAGTTATAGGAGCAGGTCTTGCAGGCTGTGAAGCGGCGTATAAGCTTGCCGAACGCGGTATTAAGGTGAAATTGTATGAGCAAAAGCCTTATAAAAAAACTCCTGCTCATAAAACAGATAATTTTGCAGAACTTGTATGCTCCAATTCTTTACGCGCAGACGGTCTGGCAAATGCAGTAGGTCTTTTAAAAAGTGAAATGTGTTTGCTTGATTCGTTGATTATGGAAGCGGCAGAAAAGACCCGTGTACCTGCAGGTGGAGCATATGCGGTTGACCGTGAAGAATTTTCTCTTTATATTACTGAGAAAATAAAAAATCACAAATTAATTGAGGTTATTTCTGAAGAGGTGACCGATATTGATACAAATGAATATACAGTAATAGCAAGCGGTCCTTTAACATCGGATAAATTATTTGAAAAAATAAAAGAACTTACAACTGCTGACGATTTGTATTTTTACGATGCAGCAGCTCCGGTTGTTTCTCTTGAATGTATAGATTTCAACTCTGCTTTCAGAGCATCAAGATATGATAAGGGAGATGCAGATTATATTAATTGTCCTATGACGGAAGAGGAATACCGCGTTTTCTATGATGAACTTGTTAATGCTAAAGAGGCAGAAATGAAAGCCTTCGAAGATCAGATTGTTTTCGAGGGGTGTATGCCTGTTGAAGTAATGGCGAAAAGAGGTTTTCAGACTCTTCTTTTCGGGCCTTTAAAACCTGTAGGTTTAAGAGCTAATGACGGCTCCAAACCTTTTGCGGTTGTTCAGTTAAGACAGGATAATAAAGAGGGTACAGCTTTTAATATGGTAGGATTTCAGACACATCTTACATATGGTGAACAAAAAAGAGTATTCTCATTAATACCCGCACTTAAAAATATAGAAATTTTAAGATATGGAGTTATGCACAGAAACACATATATTAATTCTCCGGAAATTCTTAATTCTGATTTCTCAATGAAAAAATATCCAAAAGTATTTTTTGCGGGACAGATAAATGGTGTAGAGGGATATGTTGAATCTGCGGCAAGCGGTTTAATGACAGGTATATATCTTTCAAGAATACTTGATAATAAAGAAGTCTTTGTTCCATCAACCAAAACAGCAGTCGGTGCATTAGGAAATTATGTATCTTCTTATCAGGGG
>JAZOOC010000083.1:0-3315 GCA_045654825.1 Clostridia bacterium
GGGAACAGGGAAAAATGATTTTACGGGAATTAGTTATCCGGTGCCTGAAAAATACACTATAGGCGATTTTGAAGCAAACCTTAACAGAAATCTTTATCATAACAATAAAAATGAACGGATTGATGAGTGTGTGTTATATACATACAGAATGAAAAAAGCAGGATGAGCTTTTAAATTAAAAGGGGATGTAAAATAATTCCCGTAAAAAATCGAGGATGAAAATTCCTCGATTTTTTGTATACAAAAATAGCTGAAACCATAGCGGAATCAGCCATTTTGTGGTATAATTTTAGTATGACCAAATACAAAACTAACCAAGAAAATTATACACTTATTCAAATGAAATTTCCAGTAGATTTAGAAAAAATTATTGAAATTTCCGATCCAATTTACACATTCAATGAAATTATGGAACAAATTGACCTACAAAAGTATTTTGTTGAGGAAGGCAACAAAATGGGTCGACCAAAATTTGATTCTGTGAAGTTATTGAAAATCATATTGTTTGCCTTTATGGAAAATGGTTATCCGTCTGTGCGCAATATAAATAAGTTATGTAATACCGATATCAGATTTATCTGGCTTTTAGATGGTACTCCGGCGCCGTCTCATATGACAATATCAAATTTCATAAATTATCAATTAACTGACAATATCGAAAATATATTTAATGATATTAATTCATACATATTTAAGGCGGATAATGTTGATTTGAATCATGTCTACATTGACGGAACCAAACTTGAAGCAAATGCCAACAAATACAGTTGGGTATGGAAGAAATCGTGCATAACAAATCGAAACAAAGTATTTTTGAATCTTTCAATATTGATAAAAGAAATCAATGACACAGATTTAAAATATCTTAGTGTTGAAATTGGAACAAGGCAAGAATACTCTGTTGAATACGTAGAATTCATATTATCTGAGTATGAAAAGCTTATGAGTGTAGATACATCAACATTTGTATATGGCAGTGGAAAACGAAAAACAAGTGTTCAAAAGCATTACGAAAAGCTTGCAGATTACTTGGATAGATTAAAAAAATATGCTAAACATATCAAAACATGCGGCGATAGCAGAAACAGTTATTCAAAAACAGATAACGATGCAACATTTATGCGTAACAAAAGAGATTACATGGGTAATGACCAACTGTTACCATGCTACAATGTACAGGTAGGAATATGCGATGAGTATATAGCGGTTATGGATGTTCAGCAGTTTACATCAGATATGGATTGTTTTATACCACTTATGGATAAATTTAGTAAAACATATGGTTTTTATCCACAATATCCCGTTGCCGATGCAGGATATGGTAGCTACAACAACTATCTTTTCTGCCAACAAAAAGGCATGAAAAAATTTATGAAATTTACGATGTTCAACAAAGAAACAACCGACAAAAAATATCACGAGGATATGTTCAGAGCAGTAAATTTCAAAAGAGATGAAAGCGGCAATTTGATTTGCCCCAACGGGAAGAAGTTTAAGTTTATGTACACCCGCCCAGTGAAAGGAAGCAAATTTGGAAGAACAGAAGAAATGTATCAATGTGAGGATTGTACCGGATGCCCTCACAGAGAAAAATGCCATAAAAGCGAAAAGAATCGTGTTATTCGATTGAATGAAGAACTAACAAGTTTTCATCAGGAAGTTATTGATAATTTAGAGTGCATACATGGTGCACTCCTTCGTATGAATCGAAGTATTCAGGCAGAGGGAACATATGGTGCTATCAAGTGGGCAAGAGACTACAAAAGATTCAGGCGAAGAGGCTTAAAACAAGTAATTTTTGAATTTTCAGCAATTTGTTTAGGTTTTAACCTACATAAATACCATCTAAAAAAACAAAGGTCGTTAATGGCAGCATAACAAAACATCAAAAGTCGCCTAAAAAACAAGAGGCTTTATTTCTCATACTCAAAAAACAAAGATTTTCCCTGAAAACAAACAAAGACCTCAACAAGTGAGACCTTTGTTTGTTTTAGGGACTTTTTTTACAGTCCCTGTTTGATGTTAGGAGAAATAAAATCAAGGTTCACACTTTGTTAATTGACTATTTTAATATTGTGTAGTATAATATAGTAAGTATAATGGGGCGGGATGTGTTATTGTACAATAAAATAAGATTTCGTACTCTACAAAGGAGAAATTATATATGAGTGAAAAAGAAAAATGCTGTCATATGACCAGTATCGGCGGTCAGGCTGTGCTGGAGGGCGTAATGATGAGAGGCCCTAAGGAGATTGCCACCGCAGTGAGAAAATCAAACGGTGAGATAGTTATAGATAAGATGTCTGTCAGCACTACTGCTACAAGGCTTAAACTTAACAAAATTCCGGTGGTAAGAGGTGTATTCAACTTCGTATCATCTATGGTTACGGGTATAAAGTGCCTTATGTTTTCAGCAGACCAGTTTGACATCGAGGACGACAGTATGGAGCCGTCCAAGTTTGAAAAATGGCTTGAGGATAAGCTTGGTGACAAGATAAAGGATATCGCCATCTATTTTGCAGTGGTGGTAGCTATAGCATTCAGCATAGGTCTGTTTATGCTCTTGCCACACTTTTTGTCAAGTATCGTGGCGAAGTTTGTCACAAACACTGTGATTCTCAATACCTGCGAAGGTGTATTCAAGATGCTCATATTTGCCACATATATATTGGCTATATCCCGTATGAAGGATATTCAGCGTGTGTTTGAGTACCACGGAGCGGAGCATAAGAGTATTGCTTGCTATGAGGCAGGTATGGAGTTGACAGTTGAAAATGCTATGAAGTGTCCGAGACTTCATCCAAGATGCGGTACCAGCTTTTTGCTGATAGTTATGATAATATCCATCATATTCTATGCTTGTCTGCCATGGGAGAACACAGGTTTCTTAATGAGAATAATATACAGACTTCTTCTTCTGCCTGTAGTGGCAGGTGTATCATATGAGATATTGAAGATAGCGGGCAAGAGCAACAACAAGCTTGTAAAGATTCTGACAAAACCCGGTCTGTATCTTCAGTATATGACAACCCGTGAGCCTGATGAGAGTCAGCTTGAGGTAGCTCTCACATCTCTCAAAGCCGTACTCACAGACAACCGAGAGGACGACAAATGGTGATGACTGTACGTGAAGCCTTGAAATACGGCTCGGATATACTGGGAGATGTGACGGATGCAAGAGTTCTTCTGGGATTTGCCGCCGATATGGATAATTTGCAGATGGCGGTGAACAGTGGCAAGGAGCTTGAAGAAGATACCATATGCCGATATAAAGAATACATCCGTCGTCGTGCATTGAGTGAACCTGTCGCTTAT
>JAZOOC010000084.1:0-2763 GCA_045654825.1 Clostridia bacterium
CGCCCCGGTAGGATTATTTGGATAGGATAGTATAAGTGCTTTTGTTTTTGGGGTTATAGCTTCTAAAAGCTGTTCTTTTTTAAGTTTGAAACCATCCTCAGCTTTTGTATGCAAAGGCACTGCAATACCGCCCATAAGATCAGTACAGGGCTTATAACATACAAATGACGGTTCGGGAACAATGATTTCATCTCCGGGTGAAACAATTGCTCTTAATGTTAAATCTACAGCTTCACTTGCACCGACTGTTACTATAATCTCATTATCGGGATTATAACACAAATTATACTTTCTTTGGGTAATTTTTGAAATCTCGTATCTTAATTCTTTCAAACCCCAGTTTGAAGTATAATAAGTTCGTCCGTTAGTCAAAGCAGTGATGCCGGCACCTCTGATATGCCATGGAGTAACAAAATCCGGCTCACCGACACCAAGTGAAATGGCATCTTCCATTTCATTTACCAAGTCAAAATATTTTCTTATTCCTGAAGGCGGCATTTCGCGTGCAGCAGTAGATAAAAAATCCGCGGGATTAAAATTACTGCTCAAAACGCAACACCGTTCCTTTCATCCTTTTTAATTTCATCTATAATTTTACCATTGGTTTTATATGTTTTTAAAACGAAATGAGTTGAAGTTGAAACTACATTGTTGAGCGGAGCAAGATTTTGCATAACAAACAATGCAATCTCTTTCATATCAAGACCGTCAACAATAACCAGAAGGTCAAATCCGCCCGACATAAGGTGAACAGACTTAACAAAGGGATATCTGGATATAATCTCATTGGCTATTTTATCAAAACCGCTTCCCTGTTCGGGTGTAATTTTAAGCTCAATATATGCACATACATAATTATCGTCGAACTTTTCTCTGTTAATTAAAGCTCTGTATCCTAATATGATGCCTTCTTTTTCCAAATAAGCGATTGCTTTATTTATAGCATCCTCAGGCATTCCAAGCATAACAGCAAGTTCCTCAGAGGTAACCTTTGCATTATTGGCTAATATCGCAAGTATCTCTCCGCAAAGCTTTTTATCATTTATATCCATAGTATCCTCCTTAACTGCTTATACACCGCATAAAACGGCATTATAATATTCTGATACATTGTATCACAACAGTAATTAATTGTCAAATAATAAACAATCTTTTTTCAAATATTTTTTTAATATGGCTTCCGCTACTCTTAAACCGTCTACAGCAGCCGATGTAATACCGCCTGCATATCCTGCCCCTTCGCCTGCAGGATAAAGTCCTTTAACAGATAAAGATTCAAAGGATTCGTTTCTTACTATTCTTAACGGAGCGCTTGTTCTTGTTTCAAGGCCTGTTAAAACCGCATCTCCATATGAGAAGTTTTTAATCTTTTTATCAAATTCAGTTAAACCGGCTTTAAGTATATCGGTTGTAAAAGTCGGTAAAATTGTATTTAAATCCACAAATTCGTATCCGCAAGGAAAAGAGGGTTTAACATTGCTAAGCGATGTAGTCTTAACACCATTTATAAAATCTTTTGACAATTGAACCGGTGCTGAATATGAAGCTCCGGCTGATTCAAAAGCTGCTTTTTCAAGCTTTCTCTGAAATTCGACACCTGACAGCAAATCAGTTCCTGTGTCTTCCGGGAACACAGAGGCTACCACCGCAGAATTAGAATTAACATTATTTCTGCTAAAATCACTCATACCATTAGTGACCACAGTGTTTTCTTCCGATGATGCAGCAACTACCATACCACCCGGACACATACAGAAAGTATAACATCCACGATTGCCTTGTCTTAACGAAAACTGATATTCCGCAGATTTAAGCTGTGGATGATAAGCATATTTTCCATATCTGCCCTCATCAATAAATTCTCTTTTGTGTTCTATTCTTACTCCAACAGAAAACGGTTTCTTTTCCATCGCTATATTTTTAAAATAAAGCATTTCATAGGTATCACGCGCACTATGTCCACAGGCTAACACAACATCATTTGTTGAATAATTAGCACCATCTGATGTTTTAACACCTTTTACAACTCCATTAATAATTTTTATATCATTAACAGTTGTATTATAAATAAATTCCGCTCCGTTATTTATGAGATAATTTCTCATATTAACTATAATTTCACGAAGTTTATCAGTACCTGCATGAGGTTTAGCCAGATATCTGATTTCTTCCGGCGCACCAAATTTAATAAAAGACTCTATAACAAAGTTACACCTTTTATCGTTAATACGGGTAACAAGTTTACCATCAGAAAAGGTACCTGCACCACCCTCACCGAATTGTATATTTGAAGAGGGATTAAGAAGTTTATTATTAAAGAAATTATCAACATCTTTTATTCTTTCTTCGGTTTTTGCTCCCCTCTCAATTACAATGGGTTTCAAACCGAATTGAACAAGAAGATAACAACAAAAAAGCCCCGCAGGCCCTGCACCGACAATAACCGGTCTTTCGGGCAGCTGAACTTTTTCGTAATTAAAATCATATTTAAACTCTTTTTTTTGCGAAACAAAAGAAGAATTATTATATTTTTCACTTTCAAACAAAGAGAGGGAAACAGAATACACAATAGATATACTTCCCTTTCTTGCATCTACAGACTTTTTATGGATAGATATATTTGAAATATTATTTTTGCTGACACCTGATAGCTTTATTGCTTTTTTAAAAACCTCATCTATTGAATGGTCAAGAGGCATTTTAATATCAGAAACTATAAGAATCAATTAATCCGCCTCCTTGAACCCTTTTACAATAAATTGC
>JAZOOC010000085.1:0-11486 GCA_045654825.1 Clostridia bacterium
TTTCAGTTGCAGGGCAGTGTATGGGAGCAAAGGATATTGATGAAACAATTCGTTATAAAAAGCATATCTTAAAGCTTCATATCGTACTTTCTCTTGCCTCTGCGATAGTATTTCTTATTATACTTGAACCTTTGGTATCTGTTTTCGGAGTTTCCGCGCAATCTGAAATATGGTCTATCCAGATACTTACTATATATTCTGTATGCACAGTCTTGTTTTATCCTACAAGCTTCACAACCGCTTCTGCACTTCGCGGAACCGGAGATACAAAATTTGTTATGTTTGTATCGGCGGCGTCGATGTTTGCATTTCGAATAGCTTTTGCATATGTTCTGGCTCATTTCTTTAATATGGGAGTTTTGAGCATCTGGGTTGCCATGGTAAGCGACTGGGTAGTAAGAAGTATTATATTTGAATTTCGTTTCAGACAAGGAAAATGGCAGAAAATTCAGGTAATCTGATTATAGTTAGGAGAAATAAATGCAGTTTTTAATTCGTTTTTTTGGAATTATAGGACTTATTCTTTGTATAATTCCGTTTCAATTCAAAAAGCATAAACATATTGTTTTATGCAAAATGAGCTCTGAGCTAACATTTGCTCTTCAATATTTTCTGATGGGGCTTACGGGTGTTGCGGGTGCGTATACGGGTGCAATGATAGATTTGGTTTCGGGCGGAAGAAACTTTTTATATCATAAGTTTGTATCCAAAGGAAAGTCAACAACCCCTTTAATTATCGGATTTTCCCTTCTTGTTATTGTAATAGCTTTAGGCTCGTGGGCAGGTCCGTTAAGTCTTCTTCCAATGTCAGCAAAGATAATTACAACTGTATCTTACGGAATGAAAAACGAAAAGCTTTTAAGATATATAACATTACCCTCAAGTATATTCTGGATAATGTATAATGTTATAATCGGCGCATGGGAAGGAGCAATTGCAGATTCTCTTGCATTCGCCTCACTTCTTATCGCGATATATAAATTTGATATAAAAAACAAACAGAAAGGAATTGAACAAAATGCTTAAAAATTTTGATATTAAACCACCGTTTTTTGAAATCGGACCTAAAGCGTATCTTTATGGAGAAGAAATGCTCAAACTTGCGAAAGTTATTGATAAAGTTGCGTTAAAATATGATGTAGATGTTATCGTAACACCTCAGTATACAGATATTAAGCTTCTTTCTGATAATACCGAAAGAATATTGGTATTTGCACAGCATATGGACCCGCTTCCTGTAGGAAGAGGTCTTGGCTCGGTATTACCCGAAGCGGTAAAAGCAGCAGGTGCGGTAGGTGTAATGCTTAATCACGCCGAAAAACCGATTTCTATGGAAACAATAGAAGAAACAATTAAAAGAGCAGACGAGGTAGGCCTTGCAACTATCGTTTGTGCAGATACAATAGAGGATGTTAAAGCAATTGCAAAAATGGCACCTAATCTTATTGTTGCTGAACCGACGGAGCTTATAGGCACAGGAACAACTGCAGACAGCAACTATGTTGTTGATACCATAAAAGCAGTAAACGATATAAATCCGGATATAATGGTACTTCAGGGAGCAGGAATTTCAAATGGTCAGGATGTTTACAATACTATAAAACTTGGTGCACAGGCAACAGGTTCAACAAGCGGTATTATTAAAGCAAAAGACCCTTATGCTATGGTTGAAGAAATGTTATATAACTTAAGAAAAGCATGGGATGAGCTTCATAAATAGGAGATAAGGTTATGAGAAAAGAATCACTTGATATAGCGAAAAATGCCTATAAAATAGAAGCTGAATGTATTGAGAAAATGCTTGAATATTTCGACGAAGAAGCATTTTCAAAAGCAGTAGAGCTTCTTAAAAATGCACCGAGAATAGGTGCAGCAGGTTGCGGTCACAGTGGTATTGTTTGTCAGCATTTCTGTCATCTTATGTGTTGCATTGAAAGACCGGCGAGATTTATTTCTCCTGCAGAGGCAGTTCACGGTGCAACCGGATATATTCAAAAAGATGATGTTATGGTTTTTGCCTCAAGAGGCGGTAAGACCAAAGAGCTTTTACCCATAGTAGAAATCTGCAAACAAAAAGGTGCCAAAATAATAACCGTAACCGAAAATCTAAAGTCACCTCTTGCAGAAGCAGCAGATGTTGTTTTAAAGCAGTATGTGAACCGTGAAACAGATAAATATAATTCACAAGGTACAACCTCTACAACTTCACTTTGTGTGATATTCCATGCGCTTCAGGCGGCATTAATTGAGGAAACCGATTATAAAAACGAACAATTTGCGCTTATTCATCCGGGCGGTGCAGTAGGCGAGAGATTAAATAATAAATAAAGGAGAAATTCAAATGGAATTCAAATTTTATCAGAAAGAACTCGAACTTCAGTCAAGAGGCTGGATACCCACATTTCACGATATTTCAAAAGAAATTATCGAAATCGTAAAAGCATCAGGTGTTAAAAACGGTACTGTTTGTATCGCTTCTCATCACACAACCTGTTCTGTAATGGTTCAGGAATGTTCACACGATATCGATTCTTTTGATTTAGAGTACTTACAGCACGACCTTCTCGATATAATGAGAAAAATGATTCCCGATTTCGCAAATGAAGGCGACTACCGTCATCCGGGTCCTATTCATGCACAGTTCGGAAGATATGTTAATGAACCCGGTGATTTCACAAGTATGAATACAGACGGTCACTTAAGAAGTGTATTCTTCGGCAGAAGTGAAACAATGACAATTAAAGACGGAGAATTAGACGGTGGTGAATTTGCTCATGTTTACTTTGTTGACTGGGATCATGTTCGTGCAAGAAGAAGACAGGTTAATGTAACTGTTATGGGTATCGGAGAAGATGTTGAAGACAGAAAATGGAATAATGGCGAAGTAATCGATACACTCCGTAAATATACTGATGAAGAAAAGGCGTTTGATGTGCACTATACTCTTCAGCAGAAAAGATGAGGTGTAAATATGTTCAAAAAAAACGGTACTCAATATATAACATCTCTTATTAAAGAAGGCATAGCTGACGGCACAAGAACTGCAACAGTAACAGGTAAATGGGAAATTGAATCTGCAATACTTATTCCTTCAAACTTTACTCTTGTTCTTGAAAATTGTCATCTCCGTATGGCTAGCGGCTCTTTCGATAATATGATTAGAAATGAAAATGCCGGTGATGTTTTAACCCGTACTGCCGGAAAAGGTGATAATAACATCAGAATCAAGGGTGTAGGCGAAGCAATACTTGATGGTGGCGAATATAACGGCCTTTCAGAAAGAAATGCAGGAAAAGAAGGAAGACCATGTATATATGTTAACAATCTTCTTCTTTTTGTAAATGTTAATGGATTTGAAGTAACTGATATTCATTGCCGTTATCAGCGTTGGTGGGCACTCGATTTTATCTATTGTTCCGACGGTGTTATAAAAAATATCGACTTTTTGGCGGATGACAGAGGAATTGACCAATACGGTAATATCTATCGCGGGCTTGTTCGTGCAAGAAAATTTGAACCGATAATAAGAAATGCTGATGGAATAGACATTCGTCACGGATGTCATGATATAAAAATTGAAAACATCACAGGATTTACTGAGGATGATACAGTAGCATTAACAGCAGTTAAAACTATTAATAAAATGGCTTTTGAAGTTGATGGAAAGCCTCTTGATATTTGTAATATTGAAGTTAAAAATGTACGCTCGGAAGCTTTTTGTTCGAATGTTCGTCTTTTGAGCCAGGGCGGAATACCCGTTCACGATATATTAATCGACGGTGTTTACGATATGTCTGAAAACAGTTCTCATATGGACAGGGGCGGTTACGGTGTAAGGTTGGGAGATGCAGATGATATGTATGGTCTTCGTCATGCAACCGAAGATGAATTTTATAATATCACCGTAAGGAATGTTCGTTCAAGAGCAACTGATGCTGCTTTGCATCTTGGTGGAAAAATGAAAAATATTGTTCTCGAAAATATTGAACCATTTGACGGTACAAAATATATGGTAGATAAAAGAACATAAGAACTTTACGAAATTTTAAAAGTCAAAGGTTTAAGAATTTCGGATAATCTTGTTGTGTTAATTTACAATAAAAGGCGATGTAAAAAATTCATTTTTTACATCGCCTTTTTTTATATTGGTAATTTCTTTTCTATATTATCCACGCAAGCGTCCATATAATCTCCGCAGAACAATTCAATTGTTCCATTATCTGCGAGCTTGGGAAGCTGTGTATCGATTGGCATTTTGCCAAGAACATCTATACTATGCGCTTTTGCAATTTCGTCTATATTGCTTTCTCCGAATATTTTAATTTCCTTGTTACAGTCGGGGCAGTTAAGATAACTGTAATTTTCGATTATTCCAAGAACCGGAATATTCATCATTTCAGCCATTTTAACCGATTTTTCAACAACCATGGAAACAAGCTGCTGAGGGGATGTAACAACTATTATTCCGTCGATGGGGATGGACTGGAAAACTGTTAAGGGAACATCTCCTGTTCCGGGAGGCATATCAACAAACATATAGTCAACATCGCTCCATATAACATCGGTCCAGAACTGTTTAACTGTTCCGCCAATAACAGGACCTCTCCAGATAACAGGGTCGGTTTCATTCTCTAAAAGAAGATTGATAGACATAACATCTATTCCTGTTTTAGAGCTTACGGGGAATATACCAGCCTGGTTTCCTGTTGCTTTTGTTTTAATACCAAAAGCTTTGGGAATTGACGGACCGGTTATATCTGCATCTAAAACAGCTGTTTTATAGCCCTTTCTGTTAAATAAAACAGATAACAGGGAGGTTGTCATAGATTTGCCTACACCGCCTTTTCCGCTGATTACGGCGATAACCTTTTTAACCGAACTTAGTTCGTGTGGTTTTGCAAGTAAGCTTTCGGGATTGCTGCATTTACTTGAACAGCTTGAACAATCGTGATTACATTCGCTCATTTTTAGTCTCCTTTATTTTTGATTAGGTGTATTATTTTCGGGCGGAGTTTTAACAACGGGGTTTTTGATAACCTCTTTTCTTATCTCTTCCACTTCTTCAAGAGTGTGGGGAACTTTGATATCCTCCGAAATTATATCTTCTTTTACACGGTTAACCTGTGTGAGTATTTCTTTATTTATATGGGTATTTGTTTTTGCAAGTGAGATTACATAATCAGAAACACCGAATTCATAGGTCTGACCGCCAATATTCTCTTTGTTGATGAATTTTCTTACAACGGTAGAAAATGCAATATCATAGTTGATTACTACAGTTGTAAGAACATGTGAAGAAGATTTAAGGCTCTGGTCAAGACCAAGACCGATAATATATTTGTTTTCGTTTTCAGCAGCATTTATTGCTCCGTTAGGATTAATAAGATTCTGGAATACGATTTCACAACCACTTCTGTATAATTCTGTTGCTGCATTTTGTGCATCGTTGTTATCGTAATCTATGCCAAGATACTTAACTTCGAAATTTATATTTCCGCCGCCGGTTAATGCGCCTGCCATAAATGAGTAAATCAAAGCCTGTGTGACTTCGTCTTCCACTTCGCAGAGAATGCCCAGCTTGTTTCCGGAAATAGTTTTACCTGCAACAAGACCTGCAAGGTAGGTTCCTTCATAATATTTATATGATATATTTACAACATTAGAAGGGAGAACTTTGTTATAGGCATCAACAATACCAAACATTTTGTCCGGATGTTCGGGAGCAATTTTTTGAAGTGCATCCCAACCATATCCCTGATTAACAAAGATAAGGTCATGTTTTTCGGTTGCGATTTGGCTCAAATTATCTTCAAATTCTTCAGGCTCTGTGTTTTCAAAATAGCAAAGCAGAGCATCTTCAGAGAAGACTTTAAGACCATCAATGTATTTTGAACTGATAGAGCTGTTTTCTATGGAAGTATTATATGTAGCAAGAGCAATATCCGGTTTTGAAATACCAAGTCCCATACATCCGCTTAGCATAAAAGAAACAGCAAGAAATAAAGCGCATAGTGTTTTTTTCATAGTTAGACTCCTTTTTGAAAAAGTTTAATTTTGTATATAATTTTTCTGCCGTTTAATATTTCATTGACCTTTCCTGTCATTTCCTTTGAAACGCAGGCAGGCGGAAACATAACACAGAAAAAATTCTTACCTTTGCCGCTTCCTACGGTAATCTTTAAAGAATCATAATTGCCGCAGGGAAGAGTAAAACCCTCGTAGGCTTTTTTTGGGAAAAAACCTTTTTTGAGAGTAACATCTGTTTTTTTATTACAGCCTGTATTTTTTAAATAAAGATTGCACTGGGCTTCTATGTTATAAAGGTTATCGTTAAGAAACTTAAGCGTTTCTTCTTTGGAATTACAGGCTTTTAAATCATCTTCATATATTTTAAGTATATGATTTCTTAAGTTGATTTTCATTAGCTGGTCATATGCTGAATTACTGTCTGCAAGAATATGAAATCTTACAAAGCTTTCTGTTACAGCTTGAGAATAAGCAGTAAAAACAGAAATTAAAACTAAAAGTATTGCGGTTAATAACATAAAATTCTTTTTCATACAAAAACCTCCGTGAAAGGAGTTTTGACAGAAAAAATATTTTATAAACTTAAATCTGCAATAAATAATTGTAGACCTGAAGTTTTTAAAGCGTTAACAGCAGCGGAGGTATCTTTTAAAAATATGCCGAATACTGAATTTCCGCTACCGCTCATAATAGAAACTTCGGCACCGTTTGAAATCATAATATCTTCAATAGTTTTTATTTCAGGGCATTTCGTTATCGAAACTTCTTCCAATACATTATACATATAAGGAAAGATTTCTTCAAGATTATTATTTAAACTTGAAATGATTTTTTTAGTTTCAGGTCGTTTTTCTATTTTGTCCAGCTTTAATGCTCCGAAAATCTCGGGGGTGGAAAGACCTTTTGTTTCAGGCTTGGCAATAACAATCTTTATGTTTTTAAGCTCGGGAAGGGGAGTTAATATATCTCCTATACCCTCGCAAAGACAACATCCGCCTTTTATAAGAAATGGCAGGTCTGCTCCCACTGTTGAACTCAAATCTATAAGCTCTTTTTCTGTTAAGGGATAATCGTGGAAGCGGTTTAAAAACTTAAGAGTTTCAGCTCCATCCGAGCTTCCGCCCGCAAGTCCTGCCGAGTCGGGAATGTTTTTTGTTATTTTAACATCAAATCCCAAAGGATTCAGAGCTGTTTTTTTATAGAATGCTTTATATGCCTTAAAAACTATATTTCTTTCATCGGTGCATAAAGTCGGGTTGTCCGAAAAAATCCTTAAGCTTTGACTGTTATTTTCGCAAAATTCAAGCAGGTCATAGAGGGGAACGGTATGCATAATCGTTTCAAGGTTATGGTAACCGTCAGCTCTTTTTCCAATAACATCAAGGCTTATATTAATTTTTGCCGGAGCTTTTAATTTATATATCATATTTTTCACCGAAAAATTTTGATGGTGTATTGTAAAGATTTGAAATAGTAAGCGCCGCCGCACCTTTGTTAACCGCATCCGCGCCCAATGTTGAATATACAACCTTAAGATTCGGGAGCATACTTTTTAATATGTGACTGTTAATTGTATCCTCGATAATTCTTTTCATTTCATCATCAAAGGATAAAACATAGCCGTTTAATATAAGCTCGGATGGATTGAATATATTTATTGCATTTGCGGCTCCAATTCCAATATAGTAAGCTTGAGTACGCAAAGAGTCATTGATCTTTTTGTTGTTAAAAGAATCACTGATTATCTGTGCAATAGAGGGCTCTTCTTTGTATTCTGTTCGTAAATCTCTTAAAAGAGCACTTCCTGACGCATAAGCCTGCAGACAGCCTCTTTTTCCGCAAGAGCAAACAGGCCCGTCACGGCCTACAAGAGTATGACCAAATTCGCCTGCGTAGTTATTTGTTCCACGATAGATTTCACCATTGTTCATAACCGAAATACCTATTCCGTATCCGGTATATAAAACAACGAAATCATTACACTCTTTTGCTCTGCCAAACCATTTTTCAGCAAGTGCCATAAGCTTAACATCATTATCTGTAAAGGCAGGTAATCCTGTTTCGCTTTCTACAATTTCTTTTATTGCAACATTTTCCCAACTGAGATTTGCTGAAAATACGCAAATTCCTTTTTCCGGGTCAACAAGACCTTCACAAGAAATTCCTACACCGAGAATACGCTTTTGAGATAAGCTTTTTAACTCGTTTATTTTAGAGGAAAGAAAAACAAGAGCGTTTTCTCCCGACATTCCGTTTATATCTGTATTGTATGAGTTTATAAGATTTCCGGCAAGATCGTAGAGTGAAACTGTTGTTTTGTGTCTGCCGATAGAAATACAGCAAACATCATATTCAGAGCTGTTTATTTCAAGCATAACGGGTTTTCTGCCTCCGCTTGAAAGTCCCAGTTCGGTTTCAGAAATAAGCTTGCAGTCAAGAAGCTTTGAAGTAAGATTTGTAACTGTTGCAGGAGTAAGTCCCGTAAGAGCTGCAATCTGTGCTCTTGATATTGCTTTGTGTGTTCTTATTGTGTTTAAAATAACAGAAGTATTTATTTCTTTTATTAAGGAAAAACTACCTATTTTCATTGGGCAGCCCCCTTTGACAGCAACTCAATTGCTTTTTTAAGCTGAATATCTTCATCATATGTTAAATTTGAAGAAAGCTTTGTTTTAAGATTATCGGGAAGCTGAACTTCATAATCGGGTTTTATTCCTTTTTTATGAATGCTTTCTCCCGAGGGAGTAGTATATTCGCCTATAGAAAGAACAAGAGAACTATGGTCGTCTATAGTGAATTTCTGATTAAGCAAGCCTTTGCCGTAGGTGGTTTCTCCGATAAGAATACCTGCCTTGTGGTCTTTTATTGCTCCTGTAACTATTTCGGAAGCAGACGCTGAATATTTGTTTGCAAGTATCGCTATGGGATATTTGCATTCGATTTTCTTTTCGCCTGCATCAGTTACAACATCTTCACGGTTTTTATATTTTTCGGTAATAAGTATTCCGTCTGATATAAAACAGTCTGCAATTTCAAGCGCAGATACCACAACTCCGCCCGGATTATCTCTTAAATCGAGTATAATTCCGGTATCTTTATTGATTTCATATTTTTCAAGTTCAGCTACAAAATCATCAGAGGTTGTAATATCAAAACGGGAAATTCTAAACAGAAGAAGATTATCCGAAAGCTTTTCGGAAGTTACCGATGCAATTTCGATTTTTCTTTTTTCAACATCTACAGTAATATTATCTGAATTTTGTCTTTTAAGCTCGAGAGTAACTTTTTCTCCCGATTTGCCTCGCATAATCGTAACGGCTTCGTCAACATTATCATACATATACTCTTTGCCGTTAATCTTATAGAGAATATCTTCGGGCAGTATTCCGGCTTCCATAGCAGGAGAGCCTTCAAATGGAGCAAGTATTTTAATTTCTCCGCTCTCTCCCGGAGTAAGAGTAACGCCTATACCGACATAGTTTCCCGTAATATCTTCGTTGTATTCCTCAACGGCTTTTTCATCAAGATAATATGAGTACGGATCATTGAGACCGTACACCATAAATTCTTCAAGATTTTTAAAGAGAGCATTTTTATCGTAATCGGTATAATAATTGTTTTCGATAAGCTTATTTATTCTGTTAAGGTTTTTGACAGTAGAGTTCGGTACATCGCCGTAATTTGTCTTCTGAGAAAAAAGGGCAGTACCATAACCCGAAATGAATATAACAATTGCCGCTATAACTGCAATAAGCTTGTTACGATTGTTTTTAGGTGATTCAAAATTGCTGTTTTCCAAAATTACAACTCCTGATTATTAAAAATAACTCATGGGGTCAGTAGTCTGACCGTTTTTCATAACTTCAAAATGAAGATGAGGGCCTGTAGAATTGCCTGTATTTCCCGATATTGCTATAACCTGACCTCTCTTTACAGTTTGTCCTACCGATACTTTAAGGGAACTGTTATGAGCGTATAAGGTAACAAGGCCGTTTCCGTGATTGATTGAAACATAATTTCCGTAAGAGGAGCTGTAGGTTGATACAATAACAACTCCGTCTGCGGCTGCAAGTACCGAGTTGCCCGAGCCTACACCTATATCTATACCCTTATGGAATTTCTGGGTTTTAAATATCGGATGAATTCGGTAACCGTAAGGTGAAGTTATAAGACGGGAGGCAGGAGCGGGCCATTGAAGAGTTCCGCCACTGTAAGGAGTGGATACGCTTGCTGAATTTCCTCTTGCCTGTGCGGCAATCTGTGCTCTTATGCGTTCCTCTTCTGCTTCCATTTTGTTATAGTTTTCTGTATATTTTGCAATATTCTTTTCAAGCTCTTTCATATAAGCAACCTTTAAATCGGATTGCTTTTGAAGTTCGGCTTTTTTTGCTTCTTCACGGTTTTTTTCTTCTTTAACCTCTGCGATTATTTCGTCAAGTGCCGCTTTCTTTTCTTCAATTTCGATTTTACGAGCTTCAATTTCAGCTATAATTTTATTATCGTATTCGGTTATCTGGCTTAACATTTCAAGATTATAGAAGAAATCGAAAACCGACTCAGAGGAGAGCAGTATTTTAAGATATGAGGTAGCGCCTTCTTCATACATTACTCTTAAACGGGTTTTTAAAATTTCTTCCTGTTTTTCCTGCTTTTCTATCGCCGCATTAAGCTCGTCTGTGATTTTTTGTTCCTCGCTTTGAAGCTCGGAAAGTTTCTGGTTGATTTTATTTATTTCTGCCTGTAATACAAGCATATTGTTTTCAATAACCTGATATTCTTTTTTTGCTTCTGATTGTTTGCCTTTTTCTGCATTTATTGATTGCTGAAGCTCGTTTTTCTTGTTGAGGATATTATTGAGGTCTGTCTGGCCTGTTGCGGCAACGGTTATACATAAAACCGTGATAAGACAGATAAAAGATGTTAATATCTTTTTCATATATTATTCCTCCTTTTATACATTAAGATGCTTTCTTATGGAAATTGTACTTCCCATACATCCTAAGAATATTCCCATAGCTCCTACAATTACTGCAAGAGGAATTGCTGCGGCATTACCGGAAAGAACACCGATATTAGCAGCCTGACTTCCCAATGCTCCTACTGCTGTATTATAAAGATATATCACTCCGATATATGAAAACAATGCAGAAATAAGCCCTATTGTAAGACCTTCAAGCATGAAGGGGAGTCTTATATAACCGTCTGTTGCACCGATAAATTTCATAATATTAATCTGCTTTTCTCTGAAGGAGATAGACATATTAATTGTGTTGGTAATAATGAGCACTGCAAGAAGTCCCAAAATAATACTTATTATAATGGTTGCAAGCTGAAGCTTTTTAACAATACTTAAAAAGGTCTGCATCTCATCTGCAAGCTGAGTTACCTTTGCAATACCTTTTACTTTTTCAAGGGCGGTAACTGTTTCTTTTGAAAGAACAAGAAGTCGGATCGTAGCC
>JAZOOC010000086.1:0-3008 GCA_045654825.1 Clostridia bacterium
TATCAATGCCTTATTTCTTAATGAGGCTCGTCTTGGAATTATGTTTAAGGATGCAAAGCGTATTATACAGTCTGTTTCTGCTTTTAATTGCCGCAACGATATTAAGCAAGAATATTTAGAATTTGAAGACGAATTAATGAAGATAACTTGAATTGAGCAAAAAACGACGGCCGAGTACCGTCGTTTCAATTTATGTAAGTAGTAAGTAGTTTCTATATTTCCTAAAGTTTTTTATTCCCTTGCAAGCATTGCCGTCAACGCATGCCATATCCGTATCGGTGTATAATTTAATGAGTTTTTTATCTTTTTTGATTTTTTCTTGTAATGCTGGATTAATATAAAATTGTTCATCATAAACAATCAATGAAATAAATAGAAAATGCAGTTTTTCTTCTTGATTAAGTGTATTGAATTGTTCAATTATAGGTTTCAAATAATTTCTGTGTTTTCGTTCAGTGTAAAAAATTATACGTGTCTTTCCGTTATATGGAAGAATCATTAAGTAGAAATATTTTACTGAGTTGGAGGCAGAAAAATCTTTTGGATCAAAAAGCTGATTTCCGTTTAAATCGTATTGATATGCGATGATAGTTTGTGCCGCAACACCTGTTTCATAATCTAAAAGTTCGTTATATAAAACGTCAAATGTAAACGATGTGGATTTGCGTGCGGCAGTTAAAGCATGTATGTATTGAAAATGTTCTTGGATATCAATTTCAAATGCGGTGGGAAGCCCTAAGTTTTGTAATTGCTGCAATTTTTGAGGGAATAATGCTTCCCGAAGTTTGAACGATTTTACTTTGCTGTATATATGGGCTAAATGGGTTTTTAAAGCCATTTCAATTAGAACATTGTTTTTGTTGTCATTGTTTAATGCATCAAAGTTTACTATTGTATCTGGTTTTTCGTAATTAGCAAATTTCTTTTGATCGCATTCTCGGCAAATCAATCGAAAAGTAAAGGCATTTTTAATGCCTTTTTTTGTTTCTGTTATGTCAGCGCGCTTGAACAATGATTGTCCGTAGCATATCATGCCTTTATCGGCAATGCCTCTTAACACGAATTGAGGGACGATATGTGAGTAACAAATAGGAATATTTTTTTTACCGCAAAGCAGACAGTGGTCCGGTTTTGATGCTTCCTCAACAGCTTTGAATAATTCTGCGAAGTCTTTCTTTAATTCTATTTTTTTATTTTTCATATACAATATATAACCACATTTCTTTCTCTTTAAGCAATTGAATGACTTAAATGATAGTTTGTTTGTAGTGCTTATAAAAAACAGAAATTGGAATAAAATTTAAAGTCGCTGATGAAATTGAAGAGCTATCTTGACATCCTGTTAAAAATTTGCTATAATATCTGCGTTCGACAAAATCATGGAGGGAAACATTATGGCTGTTACAGGCGATTCGTATATAGTGGAATTAAAACGAGCACATTTAGAATGGGGAACGCATAGATATACAGGAACCCGTAATGAAATATACGGTGAGGGATATTTACATCTTCCAAGACAGTATGCAGAACGCTTTGAGATATATAATTCAAACTATACTGGCGGGGATGATATTTTAGGTATTAATATTTTCAACTGCAGATCAGTAGATGGACTGTTTGAAGGAGTGATTAAAGCGCAAGGATGTAGCGGAAGCGGAGATATATATGCTAAACAATTTTCCGTTAATGGAGATTTGAGAGCTTTGGGAGATTGGTATAGTGCAGTCGGGGCTGAGATTGGAGACCGAGTAAGAGTTACATGGACGAGCCCGACAGATATTGAAATAGAATTGTTATAAAGTATTACATGGACAATCATACTCCGGAACAGAGAAAAAAGAATATGCAGGCAATCAGGTCGAAGGATACGGAGATTGAATTACTCCTCCGAAAAGAGCTTTGGAATCGCGGTTATAGATACCGCAAGAATTACAAAAAAGCTGTTGGGAAACCTGATATTGCCCTTACAAAATACAAAATAGCTGTTTTTTGCGACAGCGAATTTTGGCACGGGAAGAATTACCAAGAAAGCACAGACCGTATCGGAACAAATTCTGATTATTGGAAGCAAAAAATAAAAAGAAATATGGAACGTGATATTCAAGTTACCGAACAGCTGCAGGCTGAAGGCTGGATAGTGCTTCGCTTCTGGGAGAAGGATATCAAAAAGAAAACGGACGAGTGTGTTCAGCTCATTTTAAACGCTATATCAACAAGGAGCTAAGATGTTTTTCTTTTTCTTTAAAAAATTTAAAAGAAAAAAGAAGGAAAAGGGCAACCGCAGTGCGGTTGCTCCGTTTGGTGCATGCGATATACAATTTGAGCGTTTGACGCAGGAAGGGAATAATTATTATATCAACAAAAAGGTTGATTACAAAGAAGACAGAACATTTAAAAAGGAAACAATAGAAAAGGTTTTAAATTTCGCTTATCAAATGACATTCGGCGGAGTCGGAGAACACAGAGCTCATCGAAGCGGCGGAATACATACTCGAAAGAACGGAGAAATATTCGCGGATGCTTTTCAAGGAAAATTGGCGGAATGTGCGGCCTCTAATTTCTTTTACGAATTAGGGGTGGAAACAGAACCGGATTTTTCCGCTCATAAACTGGGAGTATGGGATACCGTAGATCTTTCCGTCGGAGGAAAAGAGATTTCGATTAAGTCAACCAAACATTACGGGCATCTTTTACTGTTAGAAACCCAGGAATGGGATGAAAAGGGTGTTTATATTCCGAATAAAGACCGAAATGGGGCGACGGAATATGATGTCATCATTTTGATTAGGCTCAGTCCGAGCTGTGAGGATTTAATGAAATCCGCAAGGCGTTTATATTCCCAAAGTGCAGACTTAAAAACTTTACGAGATTTAATTTTCAGCAAAGAATGGTCGTATCAGTGTGTAGGGTATATTACGAAGGACGATTTAAAGTTTTTAATTAAAAACAAGTATATTCTTCCGCAAAAAGCGATGCTGAACGGTAAGACTCCTATGGATGCTGATAAT
>JAZOOC010000087.1:0-5064 GCA_045654825.1 Clostridia bacterium
AGAAAGCGCAGAAAAGAAAATGAAATGTAGGATAGCAGATATCGCAATAGAGATAAACGGATGCGATTACGACTATGTTAAATACAGATTAAGAGATTATCTTTGCGATGATACCACGGATGTTAAAATAGAATATTGCGAAAATGATTCTATATCGGTACCCGATGGGGAATTTGTGGCAAAGTCAGATTATAGGATATTCTTAAAAAATGACGACAGATTTATAAATTACGATACGCTTTTTAAACCTGATAATTTAACTGCACTTATGGATGCCTTTAAAGACTGGTCTCGGATAAAGGCAGAACTTTCGGATGTGGAGCAGTTTGGCGGTGCATCTTTGAGCATTCGTTTTTATAATATGATGGGCGAAATTTTCAAGTATGCACTTATAAAACGAAACGGTTTTGTTGTGCATTCCTCTTCGCTTGCATACAAAAATAACGGCATATTGTTTTCCGCACCTTCGGGAACGGGAAAATCCACCCATACAGGTTTGTGGGAAAAGGTATATAAAGATGATGTGAAAATAATCAATGACGATATGCCGGCAATAAGAAAAATTAATGGTGTCTGGAATTTGTGCGGAACTCCCTGGAGCGGAAAAAGTGAAAGAAATATCAACAGATGTGTTCCTTTAAAAGCTTTTGTTTTTCTGGAAAGAGGAGAAAAAAATGAACTTATTCCAATGACGGCAGGTCAAGGTGTTTTTCGTATACTTAATCAGACATTGCTTCCGGTATATAAAGAACTTATGAATGAAGTTACAGACAATATTTCAGATGCACTGAAAAATGTGCCGTGTTATCTTCTTAAGTGCAATATATCCGAGGAAGCACCAAGAATTGTAAAAGAAGGTATTTTAAATGAAGATTAATAATAACTTTATAATGAAAGAAATTGCAGGAACTTTTATGGTCGTTCCTGTGGGAAATGAACTTGTTGATTTGAACGCAATGATTACATTGAATGAAACAGGTGCGTTTTTATGGAATCTTCTTATTAATGACTGTACAGAATATGAGCTTGCAGAAGAAATGCTCAAAGAATATGATATAGACATGCAAACAGCTTCTGCGGATATTAAAGAATTTCTTGAAAATCTTCGTAAAATAGGTGCTTTGGATGAATAGGTTGTATATGGGCTCAAAAGACCTTTTGCCACTTATCAAAGAAAGCCTCGCAAAGGGAAGTAAACTATCGGTTACCGTAACCGGAAACAGTATGTTTCCTTTGTTTTCGCACGAACGGGATTCTGTTGTGCTTCAAAAATCAATAGTATATAAACCAAGAGATATAGTTCTTTATTTAAGAGAAGGAGAAATTCCTGTTCTTCATCGTATAATGAGAAAAAAAGAAGCGGGTTTTTCTATGTGTGGCGACAATCAGCTTGTAGAAGAATATCCTGTAAAAGAAACAGATATTCTTGGAAAAGTCTGTGAGTTTGAAAGAAAAGGCAGAATTATATCCTGCGATAATATTATATACCGATTTTACAGTTTTGTGTGGTGTCTGGGGCTTAAACACAGAAAATATCTTTTGTGGCTCGGATTAAAAATAAAATCAAAATTTCGGAAACGGAGCAGATAATATGAAAAAATCTGCAATTAAATGGATATTTAAAAAATCAGGCAGACTCATTTTCTATGCGCTTTTTTTAACTGCGATATTTATAGGAATTGCGGCTCTGTCTGTTAATTTTTCTCTCATATCGAAAGATGTTGTGGATATTGCGGTAGGAGCAAAAAACGGCAGTATAAAAGACAGTGTGTTTTTGCTTGTAGGGTTTCTCCTGGCACAGCTTCTTTTACAGACAGTGGGGAGCAGGCTTAATATAAATTTAAGCGGATTGCTTGAAATAAAACTTAAAAGCTCAATATTTTCAGCTCTTCTTAAGAAAAAGACCTCTGAGGTATATAAATATCATACAGGTGAGCTTATAAACCGTCTTACAAGTGATGTAAATGTAGTCGTAAACGGATTTGCAAGCATTATTCCTGAACTTTTTTCCTTTGCTGCAAGAATAATATTTTCGGTAATTGTTTTGTTAAGATTGGATAAAAGCTTTGCACTGATATATATAATAGCAGCGCCTATTCTTATTATAGCCGCGAGAATATATAGTGGCAAAATGAAGTCCCTGCATAAGAAAGTTCAGGAAGCGGACGGGAAAACCCGTTCTTTTATGACCGAAGCACTGCAAAATCTGATGGTAATAAAAGCTTTTTCTAAAGAAAAAGACTTTACTGCAAAAACAATCGGTCTGCAAAAAGAAAACTATAAAATTAAAATCAGAAGAAATACAATAAGTATAACTGCAAATATACTGGTCTATATAGCTTTTAATATAGGATATTATTTTGCGTTGTGCTGGGGTGCGGTAAAAATTCAGAACGGAATATTAACCTACGGAACATTAACCGCTATGCTTCAGCTTGTGGGACAGATTCAATCTCCTATAAAAGGAATTGCGGATATGATGCCCGGCTTGTTTTCGATGATCGCTTCCTCCGAAAGACTTATCGAATTTGAAAATCTCGGAGATGAAAATATTGAAAAGATAAAGAAAAATTATAAAAAGCTTTATGAAGAGAGCGATAAAATAGTTATAGATAATGTATCATTTTCCTATGATGCAGATAATCCTGTCCTTTGCGATTTCAATTATGAAATAAATAAAGGTGAATTTGTAGCAATAACGGGACTTTCGGGAATCGGGAAAAGCACCCTTTTAAAACTTCTTCTCGGAATTATATCGCCGGATAAAGGAGAAATTTATCTAAGCGGAAAAGAAAAAACAGAAATTACTCCCTCATCAAGAGAACTTTTTGCTTTTGTTCCACAGGGGAATATGGTAATTTCGGGTACAATAAAAGACAACATCAGATTTTTTAACAGTAATGCAGCTGATGAACAAATACAAAATGCTGCAAAAATTGCACAGATGGAAGAGTTTGTGAGTGAGCTTCCTTTGGGGTTGGATACTGTTATCGGTGAAAAGGGAATTGGTCTTTCGGAAGGACAAGTTCAACGAATAGCCATAGCGAGAGCATTGCTTTCGGATGCACCTGTGTTACTTCTTGATGAAGCAACATCTGCACTTGACGAAAAAACAGAATTGGCATTTTTAAATGAAATAAAAGCTTTAAAAACAAAAACCTGCATTATAGTTTCCCATAAGCAGGCGGCAAAGGATATTTGTGATAAAGAAATAAAAATTATATGACGAAACCGCCATTGGGACTTAATACCTGTCCTGTTATGAAGCCTGCATCTTCGGATGCAAGGAAAGAAACAGATTTGGCAATATCAGAAGGAACTCCAAGAATTTCAAGAGGAGTTTCTTCTTTTAATATATTAAGGTCTTCGTCTGATAAATTATTAAGCATTTTTGTTTGAATAACACCGGGAGCAACGGCATTCACTCTTATTTTGGATGGACCAAGTTCTTTCGCAAGTGCTTTGGTAAAACCGATTATAGCCGCTTTTGAAGAGGAATATAAAACCTCTGTTGAAGCTCCGCATATTCCCCATATTGAAGAAATGTTGATAATTGAGCCGCTGTGATTTTTAAGCATATATGGAATTACGGCTTTAGACATATTAAAGGTTCCCAAAACATTAGTTCCGAAAATATTATCATAATCTTCTTTTGTAAAATCCTGAAACAGTCCGCTTAAGGCTACTCCCGCATTATTAACAAGAAGAGTTATATCCCCGAAGTTGGAAATCGCATTTTTTACAACTGTATCAACCTGACTTAAATCTTTTATATCCGCTTTGATTGCAATTGCGGATTTTAATTCTTTTGCAAGTGTTATTGCAAAATCATTGCTGTTATAGTTAAGTACAAGATTATAACCTTTTTTATCAAGCTCTCTTGCGATAGCCTCTCCAATGCCTCCCGAAGCACCGGTAACAATAGCAGTTTTATTCATAAAAGCCTCCTAAAAATTAAGAGTTTTATGCCGCAGTCGCACATTCAGTACAAGACCAATGGCAATAAGATTAGTTACAAGAGAAGAGCCGCCGTAACTGAAAAATGGGAGGGTTATGCCCGTAACCGGCATAATTCCTATTGTCATTCCAATGTTTTCAAAGGCTTGTGCAAGAAACATACAACCAATTCCGGTAGCAATATATCTGCCAAGTGAGTTTTTTGCATTGGCGGCAATATAAAAGCATCTTATAACTATGAACATAAGAAGACCTACAATAAGAAGAGAACCGATAAAGCCAAGCTCTTCACCTGCTACCGAGAAAATGAAGTCGGTATGCTTTGCAGGGATATATCCAAGTTGGGTTTGTATTCCTTTGAAAATACCGGTACCTGCAAGACCGCCTGAGCCAACCGCTATTTTTGATTGAATGACCTGGTATCCGCTAACCATAGGGTCAAGCTCAGGATTGAAAAACACTCTTATTCTGTTCTGCTGATATTCCTTTAAAAAGAAAAACCATATAAGTGGTAATGCGGCAGTAACCGATACAGCCGCTCCGATAATATATTTGTAGCTTATACCTGCGGTAAAAATCACACCTGCAAAAATAGCAACAAACACCATCGCAGTTCCAAAGTCAGGCTGCAGAAGTATAAGTCCTAAAATAATTGCAATGTGAATAAGTATAAAGAAAAGATTTTTCGGATTGTTTATATCATCCTCGTATTTTTCGAGCTGAACTGCAAAGCATATAATATAACCGATTTTTACAATTTCGGCAGGCTGAAAAGAAATAGGTCCAAGGTATATCCAGCTCTGACCGCCAACCTCTTCGCGTCCTATACCGATTACAAGAACAAGCACAAGCAGAAAAATATTTGCACCGAATATAAATTTCGAATGTGTAGACAAAAAATCATAATCCCAGAATGATATTAAAAATAACATCACAAGACCAAGTATAAAAGCACCTGTCTGGACAATTACAATTTTAGTACTGTTTGCATAAGTAAGCGAAGCGCTTTTTATAAGAAGAATACCAAGTATGCATGCAATTAACACCCCTCCGAAAAGAGGAATGTCAAAATTTTGAAATTTTTCCTTTAATTTTGCAAGCATAGGT
>JAZOOC010000088.1:0-13557 GCA_045654825.1 Clostridia bacterium
TTTTAGCGATATACTCGCTATCACTCGTGCGATATATTTTCTCTCTGTTCAAATGCGATATAACTCCGCTTTTGCTCCGTTGCGATATGATATAAGAACCTCACGAAATATAACGAAATCTAAGATTTCTATATTTCGGAGAACCTTATTACTCCGTAATAAATTCCTTATTCTCGTGCCGCAGGCACATATCGCATTACGAAGTAATATATCGCACCGAAGGTATATCGCAAATTCTGCAAGGAATTTATATCGCTGAATTCATCTTCGATGAATTCATTATATCACACATAATTACTTCTTGCAACAAAAAACAGCTGCAATTTTTTTACAGCTGTTTTTATGTTATATTTAATTTATGGGGTTTCCATTTCCATCGAACAACGGAAGAGGTGCCAGATAGGTAATGTCTGTTCTTGCGATGGCATCGCCCTCGGCTAAAACAGTCATTTTACCGACGATATTGCCACCCACCTGTTTGATCAGGGTTTCCAATGCTGCCAGAGATTCACCGGTGCTTATTACATCATCCACGATAAGAACGCGTTTTCCACGCATAGCATTTGCTTCTTCTGAGCCGATGCATAAGGTTTGCATGTGGTCTGTGGTGATAGAATCAACATTGGTGGTAATAATATCCTTCATATAGAGTTTTGGGCCTTTTCTGGCAACAATATAGTAGTTATTGCCGGATTGTCTTGCCATTTCGTAAAGAAGTGGAATACCTTTGGATTCCGCAGTAATAAGCAGATCGAATTCCGGAGCTTTTTCAAGTAAAGCTTTGGCAGAATTTACTGTGATTTCAACATCGCCGAACATAATAAATGCAGCAATATATAGCTCATCATTGACTCTGCAGAGCGGTAAATCTCTTTTTACACCCGCAATATCTATCGTATAATGTTTTTCCATGATAAACAGTTACTCCTTTATGTATATTTGCAGGATTTTCTGCAGTATTACGCTTTATGCAAGGCCCATAACCTTTAATACGATGTAAGCAGCAAATAATGCAACCGAAATCCACATAACACCGCTGATATCTTTAGCCTTACCGATAACAAGTTTTAAAACAACCCATGCAAGTATACCGAACATGATACCGTTTGCGATAGAATATGTAAGAGGCATCATAACGATTGCAAGAAAAGCACCGATGGTATCAGCTACATCGCCTTCGAAATCTACATTTTTAACAGCAGAGAGCATTAAAAGACCAACGTAGAGCATAGCCGGTGTTGTTGCAAAGCTGGGAATAGCAAGGAAAATAGGTGCAAAAACGATAGCGATGATAAACATAACTGCTGTGGTAACAGAAGCAAGACCTGTTCTTCCGCCTGCAGCTACACCTGCGCTTGATTCAACATAGCTGGTAACGGTAGAAGTACCTAAGCAAGCACCAACAACAGTACCAACAGCATCAGCCATTAAAGCACCGCCTGCTTTGGGAAGATGACCTTTTTCATCAAGAAGGTTACCTTTCTGTGCAACACCGATTAAAGTACCAACAGTATCGAAAATATCGGTATATAAGAAAGTGAATACAACAATAGCAAAGCTTACGAAATTTTTAGCAATGAAAGCAAAGTCGAATTTGAAAAGTGCGGGAGCTGCAAAGTTAGCTTTGATTGCTTCTAAAGAAAGATTGGGAATAACAGAGTATACACCTGCTTCAACATCGGGAACATACCATCCGATAAGCTCTGCAATGATACCCAATATCCAGGTAGCAAGGATACCTAAAAGGATACCGCCGGGAATTTTAAAGTGCTGGAAAACACCAATTAAGAGAAGTCCTACAAGTGCTAAAACAACGCCGGGGCTTGCTAAATTACCCATAGCAACTGTTGTAGCAGGGTCTGCAACAACGATTTTTGCATTAATAAGCGCGATAATAACAATGAAAAGACCGATACCTGCTGTAATACCGAATTTTAAGTTAGCAGGAATCTTGTTAACCAATGCTTCTCTGAATTTGAAAATTGAAAGGAGCATAAAGATAATACCTTCAATTAAAATTGCAGTTAAAGCAACTTCGTAAGAATAACCCATAGCACCGCAAACGGTGAAAGCAAAGAAAGCATTGAGTCCCATACCGGATGCTAAAGCAACGGGATAGTTAGCAAAGAATGCCATACAAAGGGTAGCGATTGCTGCAGAAATTGCAGTTGCCATAAATATGCCTGCCGGGGTTGCGCCGGGGATAGCGCCAAGATAACCGGGGTTTACAGCCAGGATGTACGACATTGCAAGGAATGTTGTAATACCTGCGATAATTTCGGTTTTAACACTACTGCCGCGCTCTTTGATTTTAAAGAGTTTTTCCAGTTTGTTCATTTTTCATTCTCCCTTAGTTTGTTTTAGTTTGTGAAGTATCATAGAGCTGTTATAAAAGTTTAAATCTCTGATGATTACTCGCAACAGGTAAATTATAACATAAAGCTGTTCTTAAATCAATAAAAATTATTGACTTTTTACAATAAAAATATTACTATATATCTATAATATAATGGAGTAGTGTGGGTAAATTATGGAATTTATAATTGCAACCAATAATATGGGAAAATTAAAGGATTTTGAAACTATTCTTTCAAAATGTGGTCATACTGCGATTTCTTTAAAACAAGCGGGGATTTTGGTTAATCCCGAAGAAAACGGCAGTACCTTCAAAGAGAATGCTTATATAAAGGCAAAAGCCGTATACGATATTGCAAAAAAACCTGTAATAGCTGATGATTCGGGGCTGTCGGTAGATGCTTTATCGGGTGCACCCGGAGTGTATTCTGCAAGATACGGCGGAGAAGGACTTTCAGACTACGACAGATGTATTTATCTCTTAAATAATATGAAAGATATACCCGAAGATAAAAGAGGGGGCGCATTCAAATCTTCATTATGTGCTATTATATCCGATGATGTTAAGTTTGAAGCTGAGGGAGAAATACGAGGAAAAATTCTTTTTGAAATAAAAGGTGAAAATGGCTTTGGGTATGACCCTTTGTTTTATGTTGATGAATACAAAAAAACATTCGGTGAGCTTTCTTTGGAAGAGAAAAATAAAATCAGTCATCGTTTCAGAGCGCTTGAGTCGCTTATTGATATTCCAAATTTCCCGAAATAGATGAAATTCTAAGTATTTTAAAGAAAAACAAAGAAAATAAGAGCAATAAGGAGCTATTTTCTCTAAATGTTCTTTTTGGTACTTTGAAACAGATAATGTAATATGTTATAGTAGAGCTTGCGTGTACATTTGTATATGTGAGGTGAACAAAATGGGAGATAATAAAGAACCTACATATTATCTTGTAGATGAAAGGGCGTTGCCCGAGGTTCTTTTAAAAACTGTGCTTGCAAAGAAGCTTCTTGAAACAAACGAGGCGCGTACAGCTTCGGAAGCGATGGAAAAAGCTGAAATTTCAAGAGGAGCATTTTATAAATACAGAGATCTTATAAAACCCTTTTATGATCTTAAATCGGGCGGAAGATATACATTTCTTATAGTTGCAAAAGATATAAAGGGAGTGCTTTCTGAAATACTTGGTATTTTTGCTACCGAGAATGTAAATATTCTTACAATAAATCAGAATATTCCCATAAACGGAACTGCAAATATAACTGTGACGGTTGATGCGGTCGGCTCTGAAAAAGCACCGCGTGAGCTTATGGATAAATTAAAATCAATTAACGGAGTTAAAAAAGTGGATATTGTTTCCACATAACATAAAAACATCGCATTTATTTAAAGGAGTGAAGGAATTGGCAAAAGTTGCAATAATGGGTTATGGAGTAGTCGGCAGCGGAACTGCTGATGTTCTTATAAAGAATAAAGAAAGAATAGCTTATAAATCAAACGAACAGATTGATTTGAAATATATTCTTGATATAAGAAAGTTTCCCGGTGACCCTTGCGAAAGTCTTATAACAGACGATTTTGAAAAAATATTAAACGACCCCGAAATCAGTGTTGTTGCAGAAGTAATGGGTGGTCTTAAGCCTGCATATGAATTTTCCAAGCGTTTATTAATGGCAGGAAAAAGTGTTGTTACTTCCAATAAAGAGCTTGTTTCAGTGCATGGTCCCGAGCTTATGGAGGTTGCTGAAAAGAACAATGTTAAATATTTGTTCGAAGCAAGTGTAGGCGGCGGTATTCCCGTTATCAAGCCTTTAAACAACTGCTTGTCTGCAAACAATATATTGGAAATCAAGGGTATATTAAACGGAACAACCAATTATATTCTTACACAGATGTTTTCCGAGGGTGTTGATTTCAAATCTGCGCTTTCTGATGCAATGGAAAAAGGATATGCCGAAAAAGACCCGACTGCTGATATAGAGGGTCATGATGCTTTAAGAAAAATTTCAATACTCGCTTCACTCTCCTGGGGCGAATATGTAAGTCCCGACGGAATAAAAGCTACAGGAATTTCCGAAATTTCTTCTGCTGATGTTGAATATGCAGAGCTTATGGGCGGAGCGATAAAATTAATTGGCTCGGCAGTTAAAACAGATAATGGTATTCTTTGTTCGGTTGAGCCTCAGATTGTTAACTGTGCAAATCCGATGTTTGCGGTTAACGGAGTATTCAACTGCGTTATGGTAACAGGAGATGCGGTGGGAGATGTTATGTTTTACGGTCAGGGTGCCGGAAAACACGCAACTGCAAGTGCCGTTGTTGCTGATATTATTGAAGCGGTTATGGATAAGGATATTAAATTCCCATTCAAATATGAAATCAAGGAAAAATCTTCACTTCTTCCATACGAAGAAACCGAGGCGTCATTCCTTGTTAGAATTTCAAAGAATAAGGAATATAATATAGAAAAGATTGCTTCTTTATCAGATAAATCCACAAATATTATGGAAATAAAAGATGATGAAATTGCTTTCGTTTCTGAAAAAATGAAAGTAGCAGAGCTTGAAAAAGCCCTTTCGGATATGGAAGTAATCAAAAAGATAAGAATTTGTTAAGGAGGTATATATATGAGTCTTATCGTTCAGAAATTCGGCGGAAGCTCGGTAGCAAATGCAGAACGCGTTTTTAATGTTGCCGGAATAGTTGCCGATACTTACGATCAGGGAAATCAGGTTGTTGTAGTTGTTTCTGCACAGGGAGATACAACAGACGATCTTATTGAAAAAGCAAATGAAATAAACCCCAATCCCTCAAAAAGAGAGATGGATGTTTTGTTATCAAGCGGAGAACAGATTTCTATGGCACTTCTTGCTATGGCGCTTGAAAAGAAAGGTTATCCTGTTATTACCTTAACCGGATGGCAGGCAGGTATATCCACAAATAAGGATAATACCAAGGCTAAAATTAAAACAGTTGATACTCAAAGACTTGCAAGCGAGCTTGACAAAAATAAAATTATAATTGTTGCAGGTTTCCAGGGTATTAATTCAAATGATGATATAACAACTTTGGGCAGAGGCGGCTCGGATACATCAGCTGTTGCACTTGCAGCAGCATTAAAAGCATCTGTATGCGAAATCTATACTGATGTTGACGGTGTTTATACTGCAGACCCGAGAATAGTTCCAAACGCAGTTAAGCTTAACGACATTTCATACGATGAAATGCTTGAGCTTGCGGCTTTAGGTGCGAATGTGCTCCATTCCCGTTCGGTTGAAATGGCGAAAAAATACAATGTTAATTTAGTTGTTAAATCCAGTTTTAAGAGAATAGAAGGAACATCTGTTAAGGAGGTAAATCAGGTGGAAAAAATGTTAGTTAGAGGTGTTGCAAGAGATAATGATGTTGCAAGAATCTCTGTTATAGGTCTTCCGGACGAACCCGGAATAGCATACAGTTTGTTTAATTATCTTGCGTCTGCAAATATCAGTGTTGATGTTATATTGCAGTCAATAGGAAGAGATAACACAAAAGATATCAGCTTTACAGTTGCATCCAATGATCTTGATGAAGCTTACAATGTGTTAAACGATAAGCTTTCCTCTCTCGGTGCAAAGGAAATCAAATGCAGAAAGGATATTTCAAAAGTATCTATCGTTGGTGCAGGTATGGTTTCTCATCCCGGAGTTGCTGTTAAAATGTTTGAAGCTCTTTATGATGCACATATCAATATCAGTATGATTTCAACTTCCGAAATCAAAATAAGTGTACTTATCGAGCAGGACGAAGCAGAAAGAGCAGTTAAGGCTATACACGACAAATTTTTTAATTAGTTTTAAATTATAAGTGACGGTGTAAAAATATTTTGCACCGTCCTTTTGATTGATGAGGATACATATATGACGAAAAAACATAAGCTTTTAAAATTTTCTTGCTATACAGTGAATGTTTCACTGTCGCTGGTAACAAATCTGCCTGCACTTCTTCTTATAACATTTCGTTCTATGTATAATATAAGCTATACATTGCTGGGGCTTCTTATACTTGCTAATTTTATAACTCAGCTTTCGATTGACCTTATATGTTCATTTTTTTCGCATAAGATGAATATAAAAGCAGCAATTAAGTTTACCCCCTTTCTTACACTTGCAGGATTTTTAATCTATGCAGTATGGCCTTTTGTTTTTCCCCAAAATGTATATATCGGTCTTATTATAGGCACAATTGTGTTTTCGGCATCGGGAGGATTTGCAGAGGTTTTAATGAATCCGCTTATTTTATCAATTCCAAGTAAAGACCCCGACAGAGAGTTAAGCAAAATGCATTCGGTATATGCCTGGGCTGTCGTTGGGCTTGTGTTATTTGCAAGCTTGTTTTTTGTCCTTTTCGGCTCGCATAACTGGCAATATCTTGTTTTAATTCTTATACTAATTCCGTTATCTTCATTTATTTCGTTTGTTTTTGCGGATATTCCCGATATTGGAGATGATGAAAAAGCCTCTGATATAAAATCACTTGTGAAAAACAAAACGCTCTGGATTTTTGTTTTTGCTATATTTTTAGGCGGTGCTTCTGAGCTTACTATGGGTCAGTGGGCATCGGGGTATCTTGAACAGGCTCTTAATATTCCAAAATCCTACGGCGATGTTTTCGGAGTTGCGCTTTTCGCGCTTACACAGGGAATATGCAGAACTTTGTACGGAAAAAAAGGAAAAAATATCTATACTGTTCTTGTATGGAGCGCGATAGGTAGTTCGGTTTGCTATTTTGTTACGGCGATTACAAATATTCCTGTTGTGGGACTTGCTTCGTGTGCGTTAACAGGTTTTTGCGTTTCGATGATGTGGCCGGGAAGTCTTATGGCGGTTACCGAACGCTTTCCCGATGGCGGAGTTTTCGTTTATGCAATTATGGCATCGGGCGGGGATTTCGGTGCGTCCTTCGGACCTCAGCTTACGGGGATAATAACAGATGCGGTTATGAACAACAGCTACCTTGTTTCGCTTTTTGAAAAGCTTTCCTTATCTCCGGAACAAATCGGTATGAAGGCAGGTTTGTTATTTGGAATGATTTTTCCTTTACTTGCAATAGCCGTGTATTCCTATATAAGGAAGATGAATAGAATGAAAAATGAATAGTACTAATGAAAAAATTCAGATGTCGGCATAGCTGACATCTGAATTTTTTTCTGAATATATGCTATAATTATTCATTAGAAGACTGTAAAAACTGAGTTTTTTAACATTCACATTTTTTATTCTTGTGCGAACATATCCTTACCCACTCCGCAGAGAGGACATTCGAAATCGTCAGGTAAATCCTCAAATTTTGTTCCCGGTGCAATACCGCTGTCGGGAGCGCCTGTTTCTTCGTCGTATACCCATCCGCATACATCACATACATACTTCATAACTCAATACCTCCTTGTGCTTATTTATACTAATTCATCCGCAAGTGCTTCAAGCTGTGCTTCGCTTTCTTTGCTTAATGCAGATAAAATTTTCACATCGTTTTGTGTATAGTTTAACTCTTTTGAGCATTCAAGCATATTTTTCATTGTTTTTGTTGCTGTGGGTGCCCAACTTCCGTTTTCGATAAACGAAACGGTTCTGTTTTTAAAGCCTCTTTCGGTGAGATGGTTTATAAACTCACGCATAAAGGGGAAAATATCGTTGTTATAGGTGGTTGTTGCAAGAACGAGTCTGTCGTATCTGAAAGCATCTTCAACTGCTTCTGCCATATCGCATCTTGCAAGGTCGTTTAAAACTACCTTTGTATCGCTTTTTTCTTCTATAAGCTCTTTTAATTTTAAAACCGCTTTTTTTGTATTGCCATAAACAGAGGTGTATGCAATAACAATCCCTTCGGATTCGGGTTTATAGCTGGACCATGTATTATATAAATCTATATAATATCCGAGGTTTTCTTTAAGCACGGGACCGTGAAGAGGGCAGATTATTTCAATATCAAGTGATGCAGCTTTCTTTAAAAGTGCCTGCACCTGCGCGCCGTATTTGCCTACAATTCCAATATAGTAGCGTCTTGCTTCGCAAGCCCAGTCTTCGTCTGCATCAAGATCGCCGAATTTGCCGAACCCGTCTGCCGAAAACAAAACTTTATCTTTACTGTCGTAGGATACTATAACCTCGGGCCAGTGAACCATAGGTGCAGTTACAAAGGTAAGAGTGTGATTGCCGAGAGATAAAGTATCTCCCTCTCCTACGATAATTCTGTTATCTGAAAAATCAGTGCCGAAAAATTGCTTCATCATATCGAATGCTTTCTTTGAAGAAACTATTTTCGCGTTGGGATATTTGTTTAAAAAGTTTATTATATTCGCTGAATGGTCAGGCTCCATATGATGTATTACAAGATAATCGGGAGCTTTTTTTTCAAGCAAATTCTCTATGTTTTTGAGCCACTCTTGTGTGAAATTTATATCCACAGTATCCATAACTGCGATTTTTTCATCTGTTATTACATAAGAATTGTAGCTTATTCCGTTTGGAATAATATACTGTCCCTCAAACAAATCTGTTTTACGGTCGTTTACTCCAACATATTTTATGTCTTTTGTTATTGTCATTTTTTATACCTCTGGCTGTTTTAATATTATTATTTTTAATTTATGTTTAAAAATTCATAAAAAAGAATTTTTTATATTTCTGAATCAAGATGAAGAGTTTCACCCGGTTTTATTGAGAATAGCTTTCCGTCTATATCAAACCATATGGTTAAAAGAGTCGGATTATAGATTATGTGTCCGTCTGCACTGTATTGAAGACTCTTATAAGCTTTAACATAATCATAAATTTCAATATTGGTAGCATACCACAAATCATCTTTAAAAGCAAGCTTTCTTAAGATTGTTTCTATAAGTTCCCAGTTGTTGTTTGTTTCAAATTCATAGCTGTGTCCCCATATGTATAAAAGTCGGGGATATCTTTTCGGATGATATGTTTTGGTAGACATATCAATATTTAAAAACTCGTCGATATATTCCATAAGCTTGGGGTTGTTATGATGGGCGGTAGGCATCCAAGCGTGAAAATCCTTTGGGAGTTCAAACAAATTATTGTCTTCGCCCAGAGTTCTTGCATATGCAATATCAAGCTCGGTAAGATAATTTTTTACTGATTCATAAGTTCCAAGATTTCCGAAAACTCTGATTCCGGTATCGGGATATGCCATACCTCTTATGATCTTACCGCAGATTTTTTCAAGTTCAAGACGGCAGTCCAAAACCTCTCTTATTCCCTCGATAGGTCTTAAGTTCCCGTTAGCTCGATGGGTTAAGCCATGAACTGCAATTTCGTGACCTTTGGATAAAAAATACTCGTGTATTTCTTCTTTTGTAAATGCGAATTTTCGCAAAGATAAAGAATTGAAATTGAAAGTACCTTTCACATTATAGTTGTTGAAAATTTCCGCAAGTCTTTTATCTTCAACAACACCGTCATCATAGCTGAAAGTAACAGCTTTTGTTTTTCCCTCGGGGTATCTCATTAAAAAAGTTTTCATAAAAATCACCTTAAATAATTATATCGCAAAAATATTATAAAATCAACCCTTCGCAACTGATACTTATCCATCTTATAATGTGTTCTGACTCGTCTTTTGAGGTTATTACGATTTTATTATATCCGTCTTTTAATACAGATAAGTCGGTAAATTCAAATCTCATAATACGATAAGCCATTTCGGAAACATGGTCACCTTGTTCTATAGGCTTCTGATTTTCCCTCCAGACAAAGTCATTTGCTTTTTTCATATCGCTTATCTGTTTTGCCATACAGCCGTTTACCGAAACCGACAGAGCGTTTTCGTCATTGTCAACACCGATAAGTATGGTGTAATGACCGTTATTTATTGCTTTTCCCGTGTTGATTTCAAACGCGTAGGGTATCCAGTTTTCTACGGTTATCGGGCATGTCGGATTATGACCGAACGGGAATGTAAGCACATATTCTCTTTCGCCCTTTTCAGCATCTTCTTTTGAATTTGCCGAGCAGAATTTTTCTTTGAGCACTTCTTTGCCTGTTTTATTGCCGTTGTCATCAATATAATATGAAAGATTGCTTGACTGTACACCTAAATATGATTCGCCAGGTTTGAGGGTTGTGAAGTGGTTGAAAATGTATATACCATCCGCTCCGTTCTGATATGATGCGCTCACAAATCCTTTGAACTGTTCAAGAGAAATATTCATTTCTCGTGTATGATAATCCTTGCCGCCGCATCTTACACCGCTATCTACACCGCATAATAAGGAATATATGTGATTGTCGATGTTGTTTTTTTCTATTTCTTTTCTCCATTTTTCTACCGGAATATTATAATATGTCGGTATATACCAATTTTCTAAAATGAGAATATCGATTAATCCCTCGCATATCCATTTTACCGGCTCAAGTCCATAGCCGTCGTTTGTATCAAATTCGGGATATACTCTTGCGGCGGTCTGTATGTTTTTGCCTTTTTTTAAAGATGCTGCATCGATTATTTCTTTTAATTCTCTCACAAAGCTGTTTATAATTTCAATGTTTTCGGCGGTTACTTCAGACATTATGGGACAGCTTCTTAAAAAGTCGAGCTCTATACCGTCAATATTGTAGTTTTCCAAGAGTTCCTTTATATAGTTTTTGTAGTAATTCCTTACAGCTTTATGAGTATAGTCGATAAAGGTATATGAGCCGCATACACCGTATTTATCAGCATTATCATAATGGAAAGACGAATTGAAATAAGGATTGTCGCTTAAATGGTGGTCATTCATTCTGAAAGAAAGCCATCCCTCAATTCCTCTTTTTTTTGTTGCATCAAGTGCCATTTTTATTATATCTATATTTTTTTCCTGCATTAGTCTGAATTTGCCGTTCAGATAAGGAATTTTATCTTTTGGCAGAAATTCTTTTACTGCCTTGCCGTTCTCATCTAAAAGCGGCAATCCGTCTTCTCCTCTTTTTATATTATATAAATATGTATCGGCAGTTTCACTCAACACGCAGGAACGCTTGTAGCAGACATTGTAGAAAGCTCTGCCGACAGGTGTTTCATCGAACATATGAGATATGTACTTTTCGGTCATTTCTTCATAAAATTCAGCTGTTTCGTCAAGTTTTGTTATAACCGTATCTTCAAATGCATCGCAAGCGATATTTACGATAACATTTTTGTTCTTTTCCATTATAATCACCTCGCTAAATTCTTGCGTACATAACATTAAGCTTTTTAAAATAGTCTTTATTTATGGTATCAAGCTGCTCTTTTGTTATACGGAATGTCCAGTTGCCATCTGCTCTGCCGGGGGTATTTATGCGGGTATCCGCACCATATCTTAATAAATCCTGGATGGGAAGTATGGCAATTCCTGCAGTGCTTCGCAGTATGGTTTTTATCATTGCTTCAAAGCCGTTGTTCCAGTCGGAATCGGTATAACCGCAATATTCGAGCATTTCTTTTCTGTTCTCATCGTTAAGCTCCCAGAGATAACCCAGAAGAGTGTTGTTGTCGTGAGTTCCGGAATATGCAACACAGTTATTTATATAGTGATGAGGCTTATGAGTGGAATCTCCGCCGAAGAAGCCGAACTGAAAAACTTTCATTCCGGGAAAGCCGCTTTCGGCTACAAGCTCATTAACCTCATTTGTTATATCTCCAAGGTCTTCTGCGATAATAAGCTTATCATTGGCAACCGATTTTACAGCAGAAACGAAATCCATTCCCGGACCTTTTATCCATTTTCCGTTTCTTGCGGTATCTTCACCGTAAGGGACTGCCCAGTAGGACTCTATGGCACGGAAATGGTCTATGCGTATTCCGTCAAAAAGCTCAAACATTGCTTCTGTTCTTTCCTTCCACCAGGAAAAGCCGTCTTTTTTCATATTATCCCAGTTATAAAGCGGATTTCCCCACAATTGACCGTCCTCGCAGAAATAATCGGGCGGAACTCCCGCAACAGATGTCGGTATATTTTCTTCATCAAGCATAAACATAGACGGATTTTTATAAACATCAGAGCTGTCCATAGAAACATATATGGGAATATCTCCGATTATTTTAACTCCATTTTCTGAGGCATAATTTTTTATCTTCTGCCATTGGGTAAAAAATTCGTACTGAATGAATTTCCACATAAAAAGTATTTCGGGAGCGGGGGCGTTGCTTTCCCATTCATACCATGCTTTTTTAAAGTTTGCTTCTTTTAATGCCATGAAATTGCAGAATGCTTCAATATGAGGCTTTCCTTTTATAAAGTTTTCTATCTTTTCTTTATCCTCAACTCTTTTTGATGCGGACAAAAGAAGAGAGTATCTTTCTTTTTTAAGTCTGTCAAATTCGCATACATAGGGAGTTTGTTGCTTTGAAGTTTCAAATTCCTCTTTTGTTATAAGGCCTTTTTCAAAAAGTGTGGGAATATCAACAAAAAAAGGATTTCCCGCAAAGGTTGAATAAGAGCTGTATGGCGAATTATAATCATCTGTAGGACAAAAGGGCAAAACCTGCCAGCAGGAAAACCCGCAGTCCCTTAAAAAGTCTATAAATTCCAATGCAGAATTTCCGAAACTTCCGCAAGAATGTTCATTCCATAATGAAGAAATGTGCATAAGCACACCGCTTTGTCTTTTCATAATATCAACTCCGCTTTAATATCTGAAAAACTCGAACTTTCAGTTCGTTAGTTTTTCGTGATGTTCTTATTCTATCATAACTTTCTCAAATAAACAAGTGCGCTTTTAATCTCAGGTGTAAGCGGAACATTATAAAATTCAAGAAAAACATTATTGCGGAAGTTTTTAAGTTTTCTTGAAATCTGCGAAGGACTTATATAGTTATCTATGCTGTATTTTGTTTGTGACTCCTTTTTATAATATTTTGAATAAGTCAGCTTTTTAGTAAGAGTATCTGATTTTTCAAGAATTTCGTCAACCGCAGATGTAAGTTCGGGGCAAAGATTATTAAGTTTTAAATAATAATAGTTTTTTAGCAGTTTTTTAATATCTTCCATTAATATTTTCATATTTATAGTTTATTCTTAATTTTATTTAAGGTCAATAAAGTGGATTAACCGGAAATTTAGCGGAATTAATTGCAATTTTTATAATTAAATGTTAATATAAAATCAGTGAGTATAATGATTAAAATTGAAAGTATTAATAATAAAACAATAAAGCTGGAAAGGTCTCTTAAAATGAAAAAAGCAA
>JAZOOC010000089.1:0-3878 GCA_045654825.1 Clostridia bacterium
CCTATTCAGGGTACGGCGGCAGATATCATAAAAATTGCTATGGTAAATGTTTCAAAAAGACTCAGTGAAGAGCTTCCCGAAGCTTATCTCGTTTTGCAGATACACGATGAACTTGTTGTGGAAGCAAAACCCGAAGATAAAGAAAAAGCGGCAGAAATTCTTACCGAATGTATGGAAAATGCGGTTAAGCTTAATGTTCCGCTTACTGCCCCCTTTGAATATTCAGAAAGTTTATAGGGTGACAGAAGCGAAAATTAATCGTTGAAAATCGTTGTTCAGATTATAGGAGAATGGAAATGAAAACAATAACTGAGATAAAATCATATGCGTGGGATGCGCTTATGGAAAGAAAATGGTTCGGGCCTATTATTATAAGCATCTTTACTATGCTTCTTTCTTTGGCAGTGTCTTTTATTGGTGTTTTTTTAGGTACGGGAAATGTTGCTATTGACCTTGTTTTGCAGTTCATGCTTTATTTTTGTATTGTAACACCTTTTTCCATGGGTGCAAGAATATATATGTTAAGATTTGTAAGAGGGGAAGATACAAGTGTGGGAGATGTTTTTGACGGATACCGTTATGCCATAAAGTTAATTCCCGTTATTATAATTAATATGGCAACTTCATATATGCTTGTGTTCTGCGTTAATATGATGTTTTCTCCTCTTATGATATTGGCGTTAATTATCTATCTTGTTGTTACTGCAATAACAGGCTTTTCTCTGTATCTTATATACGATAACGACGGTAAAACTTTTAAATCCTTAAGAGAGATGACCGCGTATATGCTAAAGGGCGGTATTATAAAATATGTGGCTCTGGTTTTGAGTTATATTTTATGGTTTATAGGAATTTTAATGAGTTTCGGAATGCTCACATTCTTTGTCATTCCCTATATGGAAGCGGCAAGAGCAGTGTTTTATGATGATATAAATTTTAAAATTTAAGGAGTGGATAAAATGAAAAAAGGTAAAATTTTCAGTGCGGCAGCAGTTGCCGGAATTTCTGCACTCGCAGGCTTTGCAATGTATAAAATGAATAAGGAGAAAAAAGCGTTTACCAAAGAAAAATGGTCAAGCGATGTTAACAAAAGATATAAAATGGTAGACAGCCTTATAAGCGAAGGCGGACTTACAGGCAAAACTCGTTCAGAAATAATAGACCTCCTTGGCGTAAACGGTTTGAGATGTAATACCGCAGATTCTATCGAATATTTCCTCGCACCCGAAACCGACGAAGAAGTAAAAATTCTTGTTCTCGAATTTGATGAAAACGATACTGTAGTGCGTTGTACTGCTTGTGTATAGAAAAAGGAGAATTTAAAATGAAAACAGTTAAAGATAAAAAAATACTTGTAGGAGCGGACTTTGCGGGTTATCCCTTAAAAGAAGCTGTATGTGAGCATTTAAGAAAAAAAGGGTGGGAGATAACAGATGTAGGTGTTAAAGCTGATTCTGACCCCAACGATACAGACTTAATGTTCCACAGAGTTGGTTTAAGAGCGGGTGCAATGGTATCTGAAGGCGAATTTGAAAGAGCGCTTTTATTCTGCGGTACAGGTATGGGAATACATATTGCGGCAAGTAAATGTCCTCATGTTCACGCAGGTGTTGTTGAAAGTGTTCCTGCTGCACTTCGTGCTATAACAGGAAACGGCGTAAATGTTCTTGCAATGGGTGCGTTTTATGTTGCACCTGCAATGGGCTGCGATATAGCAGATGCTTATCTTAATGCAGAACTCGGATCAGGATACGAATGGTGGAATAATTTCTATGAATACCATAAGCTTGCAATAGACGTGCTTGGAGCATTCGATTATGAAGAATATAAAAAGAATGGATTCAAAGTAAATAAATTAGGAGATTTTCCTCTGAAACTCGAAACAAAACCGGAATAGATTTAATTATCATAATTAAAAAAAGGCGATGTAAAAAATTCGTTTTACATCGCCTTTTTTATGGGGATAGGAAAAATTGAATATTTTCAATTTTTCTACCTTGGTTAAACATCTTCTTATATTTTCAAACATAGGTAAATGCTTGGTTTTCTTCTTTTTTTGCAGTCTGAACTATTTTTACATCCCCTTTGTTTTGAAATTATTTATTGTATAGCATCTTTTAAAGCCTTGCCGGCATTAAAGTGAGGTTTCTTTGAAGCGGGGATTGTAATTTCAGCCTTTGTCTGAGGATTGCGGCCTTTTCTTGCTGCTCTTTCTCTTACTTCGAAAGAACCAAAGCCAACAAGCTGAACTTTGTCGCCTGCTTTTAAAGCTTTAGCGATTGTGGATGTGAAAGCGTTTAATACTGCTTCTGCATCTTTTTTAGTAACATTAGCTTCTTCAACAATTGCATTGATTAATTCTGTTTTGTTCATAATATGAACCTCCTAAAAATTTTATAAATGTAGCTTATGTTATTCTCCCATCGAATTAATCAAACGGTCAATATAATCATTAACGCATAACTCAACAGGAATATTTTCTGCTGCGGCAAACGAAACAATTGTCATAATAGCTTGTCCTATAAGCTCATATTTGTTTAAATCTGCCGACAATTCCTCATTATTATCTAACAATTTATGTATTTTGTCAATACTTTCTTCGCCAAAACCCGGGAAATTACTTAAGTTTTTCAGTTTTTTTGATTTTTCTATAACTTTTTGTGCTCTTATAAGGGCAGGAAGCTCTGAAGATACTGATTCGAGTATCTGCTTGTCGGTCTTTTCGCCTTTTTCTTTTTTCTTAAGCTCTTCCCAGTTTTTTAATATTTCTTCAACACTGTCTGCTTTAACATCCGAAAAAACATGAGGATGACGATATATCATCTTTTTGCATACAGCATTTAATACATCGTCTATATTAAATGTGTTTTCTTCTTTTCCGATCTGTGCGTGGAGAGCAACCTGAAGTAAAACATCGCCAAGCTCGTCTGCCTGCATTGCAGGGTCTTTTTTTCTGGTCGCCTCAATATATTCATAAGATTCTTCGATAAGATAGCGTAAAAGAGAATTGTGAGTCTGTGCTTTATCCCACTCGCAGCCGTTTTCACCGCGAAGCTCTGCCACTATATCCATTAAATCATTAAAGGTATATTGATTTTTATATTCCATAATTATATCATTCTCCCGTATAAAAATTCGATAATTAAACATTATATATATTATACTCCAAAGGACATGAAAAAACAATAAAATAAAAAATAAAAAAAATTTTAAAAAAGTCTTGACAAAGACAACCAAAACTGTTATTATATTTAAGTCACTGTGAGCGCAGAGCTTAAATGCGGGTGTAGTTCAATGGTAGAATCTCAGCCTTCCAAGCTGATTGTGTGGGTTCGATTCCCATCACCCGCTCCAATAAGGCTTATGTCTTATGGCATATGCGCCAGTAGCTCAGTCGGATAGAGCAACTGCCTTCTAAGCAGTAGGTCGGGAGTTCGAATCTCTTCTGGCGTGCCATCGGTTTTTTAACCGAATCCGGTTCCCCGGATACATGAATTGTGGTGGGTATAGCTCAGCTGGTTAGAGCACCAGATTGTGGTCCTGGGGGTCGTCGGTTCGAAACCGACTACCCACCCCAATACAAACTCATGAGGTAATGGGGTGTAGCCAAGTGGTAAGGCACAGGACTTTGACTCCTGCATTTCGTTGGTTCGAGTCCAACCATCCCAGCCAATTTTTTTAAAACTTAATACGGGCCATTAGCTCAGCCGGCAGAGCACTTGACTTTTAATCAAGGTGTCCGGAGTTCGAATCTCCGATGGCTCACCATCCAAAAAGCACCCATTAGGGTGCTTTTTTGGTATGCAAAAAAAAGCCGAGGAGATTCCAACTCTGAGAGGGCACGAGCCGTAAAGAAAAACAATCCGGTGGATTGTTTT
>JAZOOC010000090.1:0-1700 GCA_045654825.1 Clostridia bacterium
CTTGCATTTGCTATTGCAGTATATGACGAGTATCCGGATTTATATAATATTGTCGGAGGAAGAATATTAAATGAATTCGTTCCTACAAAAAATTATATATATAAAGACAGTTTAAGTGATCCGACAGGAAGTTATTACGGAGGTTCAAGAAGCCTGTATGAATTTTTTATGCCCTTGCTTTTAGATAAAATGGGTGCACCGAATCTTGTAAGTGAGGAATTTCAGAATAAATTTATCGGAATGATATATCATCGTCTTCCAAGCGGAGGGTATTTTAAAAACGGTGATGATACACCTTTATATAACGGATTTAATACAATCTTTAAATCCGCTACATACCTTGCCGCAAATTACTATAAAAATCCATACTTAAAAGAGGAATATTACCGTAATCTTACAGACGGAAGAAATTCGGGCTGGGATGTTAATGTAGCTACTCCTGTTCATCAGCTTATTTTTGAAGACCCTTCCGTTAAAGCTAAATCTACAAAAGGATTTCCTTTATCAGCGTTTATGGGAGTAAATCAGGGAATAACCGTAGCAAGAACAGGTTGGAATGACGGGCTTACATCTCCTGATATGCTTGTTTTTATGAAATTGCCGCAGAATTTTTATAAATCTCACGAGCATTATGATGCAGGAAGTTTTCAGATTTATTATAAAGGGATGCTTGCGCTGGATTCAGGGAGATATGTAACCTTTGGAAGCGAACACGATTACGGCTATTATAAACAGACAATAGCTCACAATTCAATGCTTATATATAATCCTGATAAAGAAAGGGTTTATTATAAGGGCGATCATCTTTTGCACGGCGGTCAGTCGAATAACGTACTTTCCGAAACAATAAGAACTCTTAACGATATGAAAGAAAAAACCAGAATAGGTACTCACCTTGGATATGATTATGGGGGTGACAGTATAGCACCTCACTATACATATTCAAAAGGTGACTTAACAAATGCATACGCCGGCGACTGCGAAAAGTTTACAAGAGCATTTGCTTTTCTTAATCTTTTTGATGAAGATATTCCGGGAGCACTAATAGTGTTTGATAAGGTAACCGCGGGAGAAGAATTTGAAAAAATATGGCTTCTTCACACATCGAACGAACCTGAGATTAACGGCAACATTCAGACTGCGGTAAGAACCGACTCAGGTAATTCAGGAAGACTTATTAACGAAACTCTTCTTCCAAAAAATCCTGAAATTGAAAAAATAGGCGGACCGGGTAAAGAGTTCTTTGTAAGCGGTGTAAATAAGACTTCATCAGTAGACCATCTTTATGATTACGGAAACTGGAGACTTGAAATTTCACCGAAAACGAAACAAAAAACAGATTATTTTATAAATGTTCTTCAAGTTTCTGATGCATCAGAGGATATTGAGCCTCTTAAGAGCAAACTGTATGAAACTGAAAAATATTATGGAGTAGAAATAAAGGACAGAGTTGTATATCTTAGCAAAAACGAGACGAGAACTTCTAAGAATGTCACCATAAGTTCGGATAAATCAGAATATAATGAAAAAACATATATGGTTGACGGACTTAAAGCGGGAACCTGGTCCGTATTGAAGGACGGCAGGGAAATAACAAAGGCAATCGTATCTGAAAAGGGAGGTACTCTTACCTTTAACGGAGGTTACGGAGAATATACTCTAAAATATTATTCCAATAAAACAGAAAAGAAAAAATGTTC
>JAZOOC010000091.1:0-10006 GCA_045654825.1 Clostridia bacterium
TTGAGAAGATTTTGGTACGGAGGAGGAAGGAAGGCTACTTGCCTTTCGATGACGACAATCCGAAAGATACCGAAAATTCGCCGTTTGAGGCATCTTCAGTGTTGGTTGTTAAGGCTAACACCAAAGCAGGTCTTGTGACTCGCACCATATAGACTTATAAGTCCGCATTTTTGCACCCTGCCTTCTCAGTTTCCTAATGACCAGCTTTCGCTAACAGATACAAAAACTTCGATGCACACACCGACAGTTTAACCGTTGGGGATTCTCACCCCATTCCCTTTCCATTGATTATGCCTGGCTGTTAAACCTTTACAACATAACCACCACTCTGTGTGAATGTATTAAATTTACTTAACTACTTTATCATACATCTTCATAAAAATCAATAATAAAACTAAAAATATAAAAGGGGCTGCAGTCAACCCGATTTAAAAAATCGTTTTGCTACAGCCCCATTTTTAATTTTATAACTGTTATTATTTTAAGATAAATTAATTTTTCCCGGTTTATCTTTTCTGAGCAGTATTATACACTTTAACAATTTCTTCGCTTCCGTATTCTACGGCTTTCTTTTTCCATTCTTCCCATTCTTTATCGCCATAACTTTCGTCAACGATATATTTCATAAAGAATTCTTTTGCAGCTGTCTGAAGTTTTGTGGTGTACTTATTAACAACTTCCTGCTCCTCTGCAGTTAAAGCAAGCTGAGGATCTAAAGGATCGAGATTTTCCGGATTCTTTGCAAAATCCTGAGCTTCCTGTTCTCTTTCGCTGAAATTGAAATATACACTTCTTCTGTCAAATCTTTTGGAAAGAAGAGATATAAATAACCCGTGTTTTTCGCTGAGGCTTGTTATATCAACTGTTTCGCCATCAGCAAAGCCCAGATACTGAGCCATACCGTCTTCGCCTATTGTATAAGTTACATCTTTGATACCGAGAGTCATAAGCTCTGCGCCTGCAGGTGAAAGCAGATAGTCCGAAAGAAGCATTGCGAGTTTTTCGTTTTTACCTGCAGCAACTGCATTACCGTAGCCTATCTGCTGAGGCTGCTCATATGTACCCTTCGGTCCTATGGGATTTGCAAATCTTAAATCATAATCGGGAACGGTTTCAGCGGTCTGTGCCTTGAAGATTTCAAGTCTGCCTATCCAGTCGCAGGTTACAAATGTTTTATCGGGAGCCGTCATTTTGGCTGTCCATGCAGACTGAGTAATAGTTGCGAATTCTTTTTCAAACAATCCTTCATTGTAAAGTTTTTTGATAAAATCGAGCATATCTTTACATTCATCGCTTGTGTCGGAATATGCCCAGGTTTTATTTCCTTCATCATAATAGGGCTGAAAACATTTTATTCCCCAGCCTATACCAAGGCGGAAAAATCCGTCAATTCCGGATTTCATTGTAAAAGGAACGGAATCAGGATATATTTCCTTTAATTTTTTAAGAGCCTGATAAAATTCTTCAGGGCTGTTCCACATTTTTATTCCGTGTTTATCAAAAATATCCTTACGATACATAAACACACCTGTATTTATATCTCTGTTCTGATCGTAGGAAGGTATGTGATAAACATTTCCGTCTCCTGCTTTATATACTTCCATAACCCATTTGTTTTGAGGATTTTCAGAGAAAATGGTTCTGAAGTTAGGCATAAAATCAAGATATTTGTTAACAGGTGCAAATGCGCCCTGCATTCCAAGCTCATTAAGCTCGTCATAATTTCCGAACTCAAACATTAGATCGGGAATTTGTTTAGAGGCTATTAAAACCTTTGATTTTTCAGCAACGCTTGTGGTAGGAACAGCTTCAATCTGCAGATTGATACCTGTTATCTCTCTTAACTTCTGAGCAATAAGTGTGTCATTTACTGATACACCGCCTTCGTTTGATACAAAAGCAGTAAGCTTTGTATTTTCGGTATCAAGAGGAAGCTCAAGTCCGCCGGTTGAACCGAAATCCGTCTGCGCTGTGTTTGTGTCTTCTATTTTCTCATTTTCTTTGCAGGCAGAAAAGCTGAAAAGAATTGCGAGAGAAAGAAGCAAGCATAAAAATTTTTTCATAATGATTTCTCCTTTATAATTTATAATAAGCGTTTACCGCTTTGGGATGCTTGGACACAATGGATATGCCGGATATATTTCCGGTTCTTACAAACCACTCATATTCCGCTCTTTCAAGAGGAGCAAGGGATGGTTTTGTAAATGTTTTTATTTTACTTATCGTTTCAAACGGTTCATCAGATTCCAGAGAAGTTGACACATTCCATTTTGAATAGAAAGAATCCGTTCCCTTCATTACATTAGTAGACATCCTACCCGCATTCATAACCGAGCATCTTATTCTGTAAACATCTTCTGAAATTTTTAATATTTCAACATTATCTATATCAAGCACAGGTCCCATAGATGAATGTTTCATCATAAACTCTGCAGTTTTGGGACAAACTCTTTCCATAGTTGAAGGTTTCATATAATAAGCTCTGCCTTCTATGAATCCGCCTATTTCAACTTCACCCAGCTGAGGATGTGAATACTTTTCCCATGGCACAAAACAATCCGGGTTTGTTTTTAAGACATCCTTGAACATAAAGCATTTATCTGTATGTTTAAGATATTCAAGAGTCGGATAACCTGCATCATTAAAACCGTTACCCATTTCTATTACATATGAGCTTATACCAAGATTATCATAGGCAAAGGAATTGAAATTACCTGCTACTGACCAGGCTCCTCCCCCTGCATATTCGTCTTCCCTGAGCAATGGGAACCCGGTTATCTCTTCACCCATAGCTCCGATACTTTTCATCAGCATTAAATCTTCGCGGGGAAATTCCGAATCCTTTCTTACTGCAGTACGTATTACAGCGTTCTGACCGCAATGCAGATCAATAGCTGCAAAAATATTTCTGTGTGAAGAAATAAAATCCACAATCGCTCTGTTTTCCGGTTCGGATAATGAAGTTCTCCCCGTATGAGAACGCGCTTCCCAATCGCTTGACGGATAGTTTCTGTTGAAATCGAAATTAACATAGCTTATATCTTCTATGGAATTATTGTCGTTTTCAAACATTCCTTCAAAGGTTAAATCATAGAATTCACCTTCGGTATCTCCCGGCTCTCTGGGTATCATTACATCGGGACATTCAGGATGCTTTTTCATATTTCCGTGCGGATTTTTTATCCGCATATTCATAACTCTGCCGTCACCGTTGATATCCATAGGAGTAATTCCGTTGAAAAGCTTTTCCTTAAATTTGCTTCTTATAGGCATATTGCTTTTCATTACAGTATCCATATTTTCAGGATTGCTCATAGGAATTATATAATAAACTCTTTCCTTTAGCATTTCGGGAGATTTCAGAAGCTCGTGTGCTAATTTGAGTGCCGCAGTAACTGCTCCGCATTCTTTTGCATGAACTCCGGCCTGAACATAATATGCCGGCATATCCTCCTCTTTCTTACTTTCAAAATCCATAAGAGTCAGAAGAAATATCTCCTTCCCGCTTTCTGTTGTATAAAGTGATTTAAGCTTAACATAAGAAGGATAGTTCTTCTTAAGCGATTCAACATACTCCTTCACTTCATCGTATAAATAAAATCTGTCAAAATTCATTGTATTCCTCTTTTCTTATTTTCCCAAAGACATAAGCTGAACTTCTGTCTGTTGACCGTAATAAACACGGCCCTGTTTATCCTTTACATATGGTTTTATATAGTATTTCCCCGGGTTTTTACTGGTGAAAAAAACTCCAAAGGTATGTTCAGTTACATCAGATTTGTAAGTTGTATAATCCTTATAATTTACTCCGTCTGATGATACTGAAAATCCGCAATCAGAGAAAATTCCTGATGCACTTGAATATAAAATACAAGCATATGAAGAGGTATTAAAATAATCTGGTATTTTTATTACAAGCTCTTTTTCGTTGAAGCTACCATCGTAAACTAAAGTATCACCATTTTCAGGTTTTTTAGCAACAGATTTTACCTCAAGAGTTGAATCGCTCATAATATTTCCAACAGAATATATATTATCCTTGGTAAATTCAAGATTACTGCCATTATATGAGATTGTACTCAGCTTGTAATATTCGCAGGGATAAACCCAGAATTTAACGTCTGAATTACGTTTGATATAGTTTATTCCCGATGCCGGATAAACTACGGTATTTTCTGAATTTACGGTTATTTTTAATAGTTTAGTATATTCTGTAACCTTTGCAGTATTTTTAAGCTGCGGATACGGATAGGATGTTTGCGATTTTTCAAAAGCAGAGCTTATTGAAAAGCTTTTAAGCTGATTCATATTCAATGGATATGTTCCGCTTATGCCTTTATTACCTGAAGGATTAAGATAGTAACAGCTTGTAACAGATGAGTCGCTGTATTTTTTATCAATCTTTCCGACAATCTGTTTTTCAGGAGTATTCAGATAGCCTGAATCATAACAATACTTTATTGTGCCACGGTCAGATGTTCCAACTATTCCGCCGGTTGTTTTAAAATAATCAATTTCTACTGTTCCGCTGTTAAAACATTCCGTTACACTTCCGACAATAAGATGACCGCTTATTCCGCCGGCAGGATTTCCGGATATATAACCGTTATTTGCTGACTCGCTTATTGATGAATATGTAAGTCCTGTTATTCCACCTGCCGTACTTGCGGAAATTACCTTTCCGTTATTAAGCATCATTTTATGAGATATTTTAGTAACGCCTGTAATTCCTGCTGCCCATAAGGGCGAGTTTATCGTACCGTAATTTTCAAGAGAATAAACTGAAACTGTTGCAGAATTAATCTTTGAATCATAATAAGATTCTCCTATAAATCCGCCTGCTGCCTTAACATCAGCTGTTATATCAGCATAGTTTTTACAGTTATAGACACTTACATTTTCTGCAGAATAAATTCTTCCGGCGATACCGCCAACAAACGAATTACCAGTTATTTTCCCTGTAACAGTTAATCCTTTTACTTCTGCATTTCCGTATAACGCAGAAAATAGTCCTATATAATCTGAATCGGATTCAATATTTACATCAAGTTTTTTTCCGTTACCGTTGTAATTTCCGTTAAATTCAAAGGGTGTATAATTACCAAGCGAAATATCATTTAACTGTTTGTAGAATACCTCATCATTGTCTGCTGATTTTCCTATGTTATAAAAATCTTCAGGGGTTGAAATAAGATATGGAACACTTTCAGTTCCAAGTCCTCCGGAAAAACAGCTGTCCGACACATATTCTAAAGTTATTTCACCGCTGTCTGACGAAAAATATACCATTCCGCTTTCATCGTCTACATATTCGGTTGCTATCAAGCTATCTCCATTGTATATATTCCAGTATCCTTCATTTATATTAAGGAGTTTAACATTGGAAGCCTTTTTCAGGCTGAAGCTGAAATTATCGGTCTGTCTTTCTTCTGATTTCAGATACAAAACAGTTTCGCCGTCAGTTTCAGCTCCGATCAAATAATCATTTTCAACGCAATTTACTTCAGGAGCAGCTTCTGCATCGGCGTCGTCGATATATAAAACATTTACAAAATAATCAAGATTTCTTTCCTCTTTGGGAGAAACTTCAAGTCTTCCCCAACCATAAGCTAACGGATCAGATGAAAGTGCAGGAGCATAGCTTGAAAGTGGCGCATAATTTGTGCCGTTTACATACCATTGCATTTCCTCTCCGCCAACAGGAGTTATTTCTGTTTCGGGATATACACTTTTCAATGTAAGACGACCGTTACAATCATTATCAGTGCGGGAAATTACGGCTGTATTACCGATTATATCCGGTTTTGACGGTGCATGGAGAAGAAATGTCTTTTTAAATCCTTTATCGGCAGAGTTAATTTTATCAACTATAAACATAATCCCGGCTTTGCCCTGTTCTTCCTTGGACACATAAACCATAGAACGCTTTACTTCTGATACCTTATCTGAATAAGCATTCGTTATATCGCCGCTTAAATAACTGAAGCTGTCAGTTTCTTTATGACCGAGGATTTTTCCGGTTGTATAGTATTCCTTACTCTTCCAATCCTCCAGGTCTGTTGCTCCTGTACGCTTAACTCTCTGACCACCGCTGTTTTCAGCTTCATCAAAATTATTCCAGTATGTGAAAACTTCATCGGGATCTTTGATAAGAAGAGTATTTGAGGCTACCGACTGAACATAATAATTGGAATACTGGTCTATATCTGTTCTCGAATATTGAGCAGACTGTCCTGTTAATCTTCCTTTATAATAAATCTCAAAAGAGCCTGCATCATAATGCTGATGATGCCATTTATAACCCTCACCGATTTTCATTCTTACAACTGCTTTTTCTTTATTTTCGCCATCAGACACTATTGTCATTCCCATAGGAGAAGGATAATAGCTGTTTCTTGGAACTTTATATTCCGAAACCGTTGCCGATGTGTCTACAAGCAATATTGAATCTATTGGAGTATAGCAGATTGTTCCATACCAGAATGCAGTATGAGTTAAGCTTAAGTCTTTGAGATAGCTTTTATATTTCAAGTTTTTTGTAAAATGAAATGCAGATGCAGAAATAAGAGATAATGCTGCATCGTCCATAGGAAGATTGTATTCCCCTTTTGCTCTTAAATAATCGTCTCCTTCGCAAAGAGCATTTCCGTCGGGAAGACGACAAGTTATATAATAATCCAGTTCGTCAAAAAATGACTGACTGAAGATTGTATTCATATTAAGTGATTCCAAAATACGATAAGCCATTGTTTGTCCGTACATTGCAAAAGCGCCGTACTGATAACCGTAAAATGAGCTTTTCGCCTGACCGAAAAATTCAATAATAGGTTTATAGGTATTATTGAGCTTTGTATATATATAATTTAATATTTCCGGATTAGTTTCGTAAAGTGCTACACCTACCGAAAGAAAATCCCTCATTATGTAATTGGAAGTACCGGTTCCGCCAAAAGGACTTAATCCGTTAACAAGAGAATTAAATTGGTTTTCGCTTTCTGCAAGAGAAAGAAGCTTTAATCTTATGGCTTTTTCCTGCTCCTGTGTTAAAATATCATAACACCAGTCGTATACCAAAGAGGCTATATACATAGTATAAGTTACCTGATGATATGACTGCATTGCTGAAAAATCATGTTCAGGATATCTAAATTTATTAAGATAATCAATTATTGATTCAACCGCATCTTCGCCTGTGTCTCCGCCGAATACTATATGGTTGAATGCCTTTGCCTGAATAGCAAAAAGAACGGAATTATCTGCGTTGCTTGAAGAGTTTTCATCAAGCACATTATTTGTCGTTAAAAGCAATGCTGAATTTAAAGCTTCAAGAGCTTTTTTGTTTTCAGCATTTTTTGAATTTGTTATAATCTGTGGAATATCTGATTTATCAAATAAAAGTCTCGGATGAGAGGCGGGAATATTTAAAACATTCCCGCCATAATTTGCCAAATCTTCAAATAAGCCTGCTCCATATGAAGGAAAGCAAAATGAAATTAATATTAAATTAATTAATAAAACACTTATAATTTTTTTCATAGTCCTTTCCTTTCTGATAGGTCTATTCAGCTATCTGAGATAAATCAAAGGTTAATTCTACGCCTTCGGTATCTTTTCCTTCAAAATCAGTGAGATAAGGCTTTGCAGTATATATACCTGCAGATTTAGAGGTAACAAATATACCTGCTGTATCCTGTCCGTCTGTAAATACTGCAGGAATTTTATCTATAAATTCCGTACCGTTGTAGAGGCTGATACCGCATTCAGCATAATTGCCTGTTGCTTTTATAAATATAAGATATGAATATCCATCTTTATGTTTTACCGGAATTCCGTTTATTACAAAGTCAGATAATTTAAGATCTGAACCTTTAAAATGTTCTACTATTTCAACAGAATCAAGAACAAGCTTTTCAAAAGTTACGGAATATGTTACATCAGAGGTTGTTTCAGAAATTGTATAAGAATTTCCTGTAACTTCCGCTATATTTCCGTTAATTTTTAATTCTTTTATCTGATAACCATCATCCGGAGTTGCAGTAATTGTTAAAGGCTTACCTGCTTTCGCATATGAAGTAGCTCTGTTAACCATTCCGTTTTCTCCACATTCAACATCTACTACTATAAGATTGTCAACACTTGTTAAAGCTTTAAGACCTGAAAGCTGAGGATATACTCCGTCAGTAATAACAAAAGCATCTGAAATGTGAAGTGCTTTTAATTCATCCGGTGTAACAGGTGTTGAACCTGTTCTTCCCAATGCACCTACTACGGGATTTAAATAGTAACAGTTTTCAACAGTTGCTGTAGCATCGGGATTTTTTGTAGTATCTATTTCACCGATTATTGCACTCATCGGATTTGCAAGATAACCTGCATCGTATGAATTCATTACTTTCATACCGTTACTTGCTGAACCTATGATACCACCGGCTGATTCAGTACCCGGAGCTATTAAATCAGAAGTAGTTAAAATTGTTCCGGTATTAAAACAGGAATCTATTGTTATTGCACCTACTGAATAACCAACTATACCGCCGGCAGATGGTGCGGAAACTGCACCTGTATTATAGCAATTACTGATAGAGTTATAAGTGCATCCTACAATACCTCCTGCACTGTTAAGTCCTATAATTTCACCATTGTTTATATGACCGGACATAACAACTGTCTGTAATATTCCGACAATACCACCAACATAGAAGCCTTCTTCTGCAATAGACGAAATTTTACCATTATTTACAAGTGAAGTTAAAATAACATTAGAAGATTTCAATCCCGGTCCGTAATACAGGTCACCGATAATTCCGCCTATTGCTTTTCCGTTACCTGTAACTTCTGCATTATTGGTTATATTTTCTATTTCAACCATTCCGGGATTAGTTACCGAACCTGCAAGACCGCCTACATAATTATTACCGGAAATATTTCCATCAATATTAAGGTTGTATATTTTTGATTTGCCGGAAATTTTAGTAAATAATCCAACATAATCTTCTGTCTTTGAAATTTTAGCATTAACTGTATAACCATTACCGTTTAATATACCGTTTGTAAATTCATAAGGTATGTAATCAGATGTTAAATCAATATTTCCTGAAAGCTCAAAATATACATTCTCTCCAAGTAATGCTTCCATATCCTGAAAATCTTTTTCTGAAGTTATAGTATACGGATTTTTTTCTGTTCCCTTTTCGTAAACAAGAGGGATATCCTTAAGCTGAGGATAATCGTATCCTGATGTTTTATCAATTGTCCATACAGTTGCATCAAAGTTGAAATTAGCTAAATCCTTCATTTTTGAATCGGATAAAGCAGTTGTTTTTTCAAATGAATCTGTTTCAGTATCTGAAAGGTAATACACATCAGAAAGAGTCAAAGCTCCGGATGTTGTAGTTACAACACCTACAGGAACATTAAACAAAGTATAAGATGTCTTAACTGTAGGATTAGCCCAAGGTATATTGGCATGACCTACAAGTCCGCCTACATTGCCGGTAGCATTTATTTTACCAGCATTAAAGCAATCGCTTATTGTTACAGAAGCACTAAGCATACCAACGATACCACCGACACCAGTTGCATCTGTTATTTCAGCACAAGCAGTAATATCTCCGGTGTTGTAAGATTTTGAAATATTAGCTTTGCCTTTTCCTAATATTCCGCCAACAGTCTTAGGTTTGTTTTGCGCTCCAGAATACACGGTTCCGTTATTAACAACATTTAAAATTGTAAGTGAACCACTGTTCCCTACACCAGACTCATATATAATACCTGCTGCATCATTATCTGAATGTATTTCAGCATTGTTTGTAACTTTTTTAATAGTTACTTTAGAACCCTCAGTAACGTTTAATGCAAGCGCAGCAGCTATACTCCAAGCATTTACAGATCCTTCAAGTTTTAAGTTTTCAATAGTTGCAGTATCTGTAAGATTATTGAAAAGAGCTAAATTATGCTGATTTGATAATGCTAAAGTAATAGTATTATTTCCGCCATCATAATTTCC
>JAZOOC010000092.1:0-4473 GCA_045654825.1 Clostridia bacterium
ACAGATAAAACAAGCTTATTGCCTATTCCCGAATAATTGTTATATGACCTGAACTGCCCTTTTATATATACTGTTTTTCCCTCTTCTATTATAAGTTCATCGTTTTTAAACCGTTCAGACATTATAACATTTATATAATCCTTTGTTCCCGACAGTCTTTTAACCTCAACAATGAATTTTTCAAATTTTTCACCGCTTACTTCATGGCTTTCTTGTGGCGCTGAAATTACCAACCCTGAAATTTCACAATAGTTATTTGCATCTTTATTTAACATAAAAATTCTCTCCTGTCACAATATTATTTATTAATAATAATATTTGTAAAAGAAGAGAATTATGATTAAAATGAAATTTGTTCTTCAAGATATGTTAAACCAAGATGGTCATATGCAGGTTTTGTTACCATTCTGCCTCTTGGTGTTCTGTTTAAAAATCCAAGCTGCAACAAATATGGCTCGTAAACATCTTCAATCGTTACAGCATCTTCACCTATCGTAGCCGCTAATGTTTCCAACCCGACAGGACCGCCAGAAAAAGAATTTATAATAGCAAGAAGCATTCTTTTATCAGTTTTATCCAGTCCGATTGAATCTATTTCAAGCATATTAAGAGCTTTGTCTGCAATTTCTTTTGTTATTTCTCCGTTACCCATAACCTGTGCGTAATCGCGGACTCTTTTTAACAGTCTGTTTGCTATTCTCGGAGTACCTCTTGAGCGGGATGCTATTTCAAATGCACCCTCTTTATCTATTGATATATTGAGAATACCTGCCGAGCGGGTAACTATTTCAGTTAACTGTTCATTATTGTATAATTCAAGCCTTAACATAACACCAAAACGGTCTCTTAAAGGAGAAGTTAAATTACCTGCTTTTGTGGTTGCACCAACAAGGGTGAATTTAGGTAAATCAAGGCGGATACTTCTTGCTGACGGTCCTTTTCCGATAATGATATCAAGTGCATAATCTTCCATAGCAGGATATAATATTTCTTCTACACTTTTGGACATACGATGAATTTCATCTATAAAAAGAACTTCGTTTTCAGTCATATTAGTAAGGATAGCCGCAAGGTCGCCCGGCTTTTCAATTGCAGGTCCGGAGGTTATTCTTATGTTAACATTCATTTCGTTTGCTATAATGCCCGCAAGTGTTGTTTTACCAAGTCCGGGAGGGCCGTATAAAAGAACATGGTCTAACGCTTCGTTTCTCTGAAGAGCCGCTTTTATACATATATTAAGATATTCCTTTGCTTTATCCTGACCTATATATTCATTAATATGCTTCGGTCTTAGTGTTAAATCCGCATCTTCCGCAAGAGAAGATGCAGTTATTATTCTTTCGTTATCTTCGAGCATATGAATCCCTCCTTATAATCAGCTTGCAAGCACAGCCAATGCTTTTTTAATTATATCTTCAACTGTTGAGCAGGAATCTTTAACAGCTATAACTGCGCCTTTTGCCTCAAGTGCTGAATATCCCAGTACCATAAGTGCATTTACCGCCTCATCGAAATCTCCGGTGCTTGAAGACGCCGCAAGCTCCATTTCTTTTCCTGATAAATTAAGTTCCTTGCTTATTTTATCTTTAAGTTCAAGAACAATTCTTTCAGCAATTTTTTTACCTATTCCGGGTGCTGCAGTAATCGCCTTAATATCCGAATGAATAACCGCAAGAGCAAATTTATCAGTCGGCATATATGATACAATAGACAATGCACCGCGCGGTCCTACTCCCGAAACTGAAATAAGCATCTGAAAAGTATTAAGCTCTTCCACCGAAGAAAAACCGTATATATCAAAAATATCTTCTCTTATATGTGTATATGTATACACAAGAAACTCATCATTTAAAGAAGCTTTTTCAAGTGTAGTCATTGAGGAATATATTTTATATCCCACACCACCTACATCAATTACCATAAAATTATAAGTTTTATATGTAACCTTTCCTTTGATATAATAAAACATAAAATCACCTTATCCCAAGCATATTATTAACATTATAAGAATGAGCATGGCAAACCGCAACTGCAAGTGCATCTGCAACATCATCAGGTTTTGGAATTTTTTCAAGATTAAGTAACATTTTAACCATTTGCTGAACCTGATTTTTTTCCGCTCTGCCATATCCGACTACAGCCTGTTTTACCTGAAGCGGAGTATATTCAAATACTTCTTTTCCCGCCATTGCGGCACTTAAAAGAATAACCCCTCTTGCCTGTCCGACATTTATAGCTGTTTTTGCATTATTATTGAAAAACAATTCTTCAACTGATACTGCATCGGGTTTATAAACATTTATGAGATTTTCCATTTCATTATATATTATATGTAACCTTTCAGGCAAGCTTTTTTTTGAATCTGTTGTAATTTTTCCGTAGTCGATTACTTTAAATGAGTTCCCCTTATATTCTATTACCCCGAATCCGACTATAGCATATCCCGGATCAATACCCAAAATTCTCATTATTTCCTCCTTAAAATTGTATAAACTTACAAATTTGTGTATATTTATAAATACACCTTGATTTTTTTAATAAACTGGGTTATAATCTATAATAGTATAAATTATAACATATATCAAGGAGGATTTCAAATGTCTGCTAAAGAAAAAGTTATTTTAGCGTATTCAGGCGGTCTTGATACATCAATTATCATCCCCTGGTTAAAAGAAAATTACGATTATGAAGTTATCGCTGTTTGCGGTGATGTTGGTCAGGGTAAGGAAACCGACGGCCTTGAAGAGAAAGCAATTAAAACAGGTGCTTCAAAATGCTACATAGAAGATTTAAGAGAAGACTATGCAGCTAATTATATATTCCCCACTTTAAAAGCCGGTGCGGTTTATGAAGGAAAATATCTTTTAGGTACTTCACACGCTCGTCCCTGTATAGCAAAAAGACTCGTTGAAATTGCTATTGCTGAAGGTGCAACTGCAATTTGTCACGGTGCTACAGGTAAAGGTAATGACCAGGTGCGTTTTGAGCTTACAATAAAAGCTCTCGCTCCTCACCTTAAAATTATAGCTCCCTGGAGAATCTGGGATATTAAGTCAAGAGAAGAAGAAATTGACTATGCTGTTGCAAGAAATATTCCTCTTCCCGTTTCCAAAAAAGAAATCTACAGTATGGACAGAAATGTGTGGCATTTATCACACGAGGGTGCAGACCTTGAAGATCCCTGGAATGAGCCTCAGTATGACAGTCTCTTAAAAATAATAACACCTCCCGAAAAAGCTCCCGACAAACCGGAATATGTGGAAATAGAATTCGAAAGAGGTGTTCCCGTTGCTTTAAACGGAGAAAAAATGTCCGCATTAAAAATTATAGAAGCTGCTAACGAAATCGGTGCAAGAAACGGTATAGGTATTGACGATATCGTTGAAAACCGTCTTGTTGGTATTAAATCAAGAGGTGTATATGAAACTCCGGGCGGAACAATTTTATATGCCGCTCACCGTGAGCTTGAATATCTCTGCCTCGACAGACAGACATTCCATTATAAAGAACTTATCGCAAACAAATATGCTGAGCTCGTATACGACGGTAACTGGTTTACTCCTTTAAGAGAAGCTCTCGATGCATTTGTTGACGAAACACAGAAAACAGTTACAGGTACTGTTAAACTTAAATTATACAAAGGTAATCTTTCACCTGCCGGTGCAAAATCTCCTTATTCATTATACAGTGAAGAATTTGCAACATTCGGCGAAGATGAAGTTTATGACCATAAGGATGCTGAAGGATTTATCAATTTATTCGGTCTTCCCTTAAAGGTTCGTGCGATGATACTCGGCGGAAAGGATGAAAAATAATGAAGCTTTGGGGCGGCAGATTTTCCAAGGAAACGGATAAACTTGCCAATGATTTCAATTCTTCCATAAGCTTTGACTCCCGTCTTTACAAGCAGGATATAAACGGCAGTATTGCTCATGTTAAAATGCTCGGCAAACAAAATATAATCCCTGAAGAAAATGCAGAGATTATAGCCAAAGAGCTTGAGCTTATATTAAAAGATATTAAAGACGGTAAGATAGAGTTTTCTTCCGATGCTGAAGATATTCATATGAATATTGAAACAATTCTTATAAAACGCCTCGGAGATGTCGGTAAGCAGTTACACACCGGCAGAAGCCGTAATGATCAGGTTGCAGTTGACTTTAAAATGTATATAAGAGAATGCACAACCGATATAATGAGCGAATTAAAAGAGCTTCTTTCGGTAATTCTTGAAATATCCGAAAATAACATTAATACGGTTATGCCGGGTTATACACATTTACAAAAAGCTCAACCTATCACACTCGCTCACCATTTACTTGCATATTTCCAGATGTTTAAAAGAGATTATGAGCGTCTTTCAGACTCCCTTAAAAGACTTGCATTTTCACCATTAGGGTCTGGCGCTCTTGCAACAACAACCTATCCCTCCGATCGTCTATATACTGCATTGGAATTAGGTTTTGATGCTCC
>JAZOOC010000093.1:0-6337 GCA_045654825.1 Clostridia bacterium
AAATTAATCTTTTTCTGCTATGAACAAACTTCGTCACTCGGCGTATACTCATACGCCGTCGGATAACCCAAAACAGAAGTTTTGGCTCAGTTTGTCCATTCTGAATCATTTTTTCCTATTCCCTCATCAGGGACTGTAAAAAACCAAGTTTTTTTACAGTCCCTGAAAATTATTTTTACCATTTGAGAGTTTAGAGCTTACACAAAATTATTTAAACTCTCAAATATGAAGAAGAACACGAATTTTTCTAATAGTAAAATAAGTACTATGTTTATTTTAAATCAAATAAATAATTTATAAGGTTACTCCGTCTTTGAAGATTGATATTTCTTCATATCCGTTTTTCTCATTTAATGTTTGTTTTCCATTTGCAATATCAATAACAAAACTTACAAGCTCCTCTGTTAAGGGATTACCGTCTAAAACGGGACTTGCATCAAAATCCATCCAGTTAGCTTTATTTTTGAACACATCGTGATTGGTTGCAATTTTCACCGTAGGAACGCCCGTACCAAGAGGTGTTCCTCTTCCTGTTGTAAAGAGGATTATATGCACTCCTGCTGCCATAAGATTTGTTATAGCAACCATATCGTTACCGGGTCCATTCAAAAGTGAAAGGCCGTTTTTAGCGAGAGTATCGCCATAGTCAAGAACATCAACCACCGGTGAAAGTCCGCCCTTCTGGATACAACCGAGGGATTTTTCCTCCAAGGTGGTTATACCGCCCTCTTTATTACCGGGAGAAGGATTTTCATATATAACCTGATTATATCTTGTAAAATAATCCTTAAAGTTATTTACCATATCAACGGTTTTTGAAAAGGTCTTTTCATCCACACACCTGTTCATTAAAAGATGCTCTGCACCGAACATTTCGGGAACTTCGGTAAGAACTGCACAACCGCCTTGCGAAGTTAAAAAATCACAAAATCTGCCTACAAGAGGATTTGCGGTTATTCCTGAATATCCGTCACTTCCGCCGCATTTAAGACCTACTTTAAGTTCTGAAATGCTTACTTTTTTTCTTTCAAAGGTTGAAGCATATTCCTTCAATTCGTTAACGAGCTTAATTCCTTCCTCAACTTCATCCGAAACATCCTGACAATTTAGGAATTTTACTCTTTTTTCATTAACTTCTCCAAGAACTTTTTTAAATTCCTTAAGGTTATTATTTTCGCAACCGAGTCCGAGAACAAGCACACCGCCTGCATTTGGGTGATTAACTATACCTTTTAAAATTTTCTGGGTTGTTTCGTGGTCTCCGCCTAACTGAGAGCAACCGAATGGATGAGCAAAATATTTTGCACCTGTTTTTCTTGCAATCATTTCGGCAGGTTTATTTACACAACCTACGGTATTTACAATCCATATATCGTTTCTTATACCAACTAAACCGTCTTCACGGACATATCCCATAAAGGTGATATCTGAATTAATTTTTTCATCAGTGGCAAAAGAAGGATTGTATGTATATTCAAGTTTTCCCGAAAGGTTTGTTTTCACATTATGAACATGAACATGTTCCCCTTCTTTTATATCGCAGGTTGCATGACCTATTGGCTGACCGTATTTAATTATATTTTCTCCGCTTTTTATATCTCTTGCAGCATATTTATGGCCGTTTTCGATATTAACGGTTACATTATCATTTTTATTAATCAACATATTTTAAAATCTCATCTTTCAGGAATGTTAAATCTGTATCCCAGAGTTTTTCATTGGCAAGAATTTCTTCAACAGATGCATTTTTCATAAATTCCATTACATCCTTATCGTCGTTTGCCATATCTGTTTTATAGAGCTTGATAAGGCAAGCCAATGCGAAAATAAGATTTTCGGGCATTTTATTAAGTCTTTTTATATGCTCTAAAAGTGAAGGAAGAACTCTTACTTTAAATTTACTTACAGAGTTCAAAACAATCGAAGACCATAAATGTTTGATATAGGGATTTGAGAATCTGTCTAAAACAGCATTTGCAAATTCCTTAAGTTCATCTTCGGGAAGGTCGATTGTAGGCATAATTTCTTCAAAGATACTTTTTCTTATGAAAGCTCTCATTTTTTCGTTATCCATACATTCTTTAACGGTTGCAATTCCTTCAAGCATTGCATAAGCAACTGTTGATGTATGAGCGCCGTTTAAGATTCTTACTTTTCTTGTTCGATACATAGACATATCGTCTGTCCAGATAACATTTAAACCTGCAGCTTTTAAGGGGAATTCGTCTTCAAAGGATTTTTCGCCTTCAATTACCCAGAGGTGGAAATATTCAGAGGTATCAAGCATATTATCTTCATAAGGTAAATCAATTTTTTCATCTTTGGGATAGCCTGTAACAATTCTATCCACCAGAGTATTCATAAAGAAGTTCTTTTCGCATACGAATTTTTTGAAATCTTCTCCGAGATTCCAATCGTCTGCATATTTTAAAACGATGCTTTTTAATGTTGTACCGTTTTTGTCGATAAGTTCACAGGGTAAGAAAACAAAGCCGTCGAGGTTGTTTTTAAATCTTTCATAAAGTAAAACTGTTACTTTTGCAGGGAAAGATTTCTGAATTCTGTCTGTAAGCATTTCTTCGGGTTCGTACGCTATACCTGCTTCGGTAGTGTTAGAAATAACGAATCTGAAATCGGGATTTTTTGCAAGTTCAAGATATGCCTGATAATCTTTATAGGGATTAACACATCTTGAAATTGAAGTGATTACTTCGGATTCTACCTTTTCTTCACCTTTATCTATACCGCGGATAATGTGGGTATAGATACAATCCTGTTCTTCTAATTTGTCGCACATACCCATTTCGATAGGCTGAACGATAACGATATTACCGCTATATAAACCTTTCTTATTCATTTTGTCAATCATCCAATCGGTGAATGCTCTTAAAAATCCGCCTTCACCAAACTGAATTATCGTTTCTTTTCTTTCCGGTTTCTTATAAACTTCATTAATTTTCATTTTTAATTCTCCTTAAAATCCAAAATAGTTTTTAGCATTATAGTAGCATATATCTTTTGCTATTTTTGATAGTATTTTAATATCGTTGGGATATTCTCCATCTTCAACCCAGCTTCCCATCAGGTTGCAGAGAAGTCTTCTGAAATAATCGTGTCTGGTATAGGAAACAAAGCTTCTTGAATCGGTAAGCATTCCGATAAATGTTGAGAATGTTCCAAGATTGGCAAGCGCTCTCATATGAGCTTCCATACCATCTCTCTGATCGTTGAACCACCATGCAGAGCCGAACTGTATTTTACCGTAGGTACCTCCCTGCTGGAAGCAACCCAGCATTGTTCCGATAACATAATTATCCTTTGGATTAAGAGAATAGATGATTGTTTTAGGCAATGCGTTTTTCTTTTCAAGTCTTGACAGAATTTCTCTTAATCCTCTTGCAATTTCAAAATCATTTACTGAATCGAAGCCTGTATCGGGTCCGAGTTTTTCAAACATCGCAGGGTTATTATTTCTTAAGGCACCTATATGAAGCTGCCATACCCATCCTCTTTTTGCATATTCTTCACCGTAGAATACGAGGTTATCTATCATTTTTTCATCAAGTGAGTCTATGGCGTGGTCCGCAAGACGGCAACCGTTTTCATGGAAATAGTCGAGTCTTTCGCAGATATCGTCACTCATAAAATACGGGTCGGGTCTGAAAGCGGGGATAACCTTAACTTCAAAATCCTTTAAGTTTTTATGGTGTTCCAGAGTATCGTAAGGTGCATCGGTTGTGCAAATTACTTCAACATTAGATTCTTTTATAAGGTTTCGTACTCTTCCTTCTTCCGAGGATAGCTTTTTATTAATCATATCCCAGGCTTCTTTTGCATTTTCTTCACAAAGCGGTTTGTCAAATCCGAAATATGTTTTTAATTCCATATGAGTCCAGTGATAAAGAGGATTACCAATAAGAAGGGGTATTGCGCCTGCAAATTTAACCCACTTTTCATAATCATCTGCATCGCCGGTTATATATTTTTCCTCAATACCCACAGTTCTTAACTGACGCCATTTATAATGATCTCCGCCAAGAAACAGCTCAGTTGCGTTCTTAAACTGATAGTTTACCGCAATCTTTTCGGGGCTTATATGACAATGATAGTCGATTATCGGCAAATCCTTTACTTCCTTATAAAGAAGCTTTGCCGTTTCGTTTTTCAGCATAAAATCTTCTGTTATAAAACTCATCTTTTCACTCCTTTTATAATATTGACTTTTAATTTAACTTCTGTTATATTGATTATAATAATTATATTGACTTTATTCCATATAAATAATGACATTTATTTGAACTATTTTGACTTAGGTGTTAACAATGCTAAATGAACAGATTATATTCACAAATCCAAATATTCCTGTTTTTTCAAGGGAATGCAGCGGAAGAGTAAACAATTATCATTTTCATTCTGAAATTGAACTTATAAGTGTTACTTCAGGCTCAATGACTTTAGAAACAGAATCAGCTACTTTCAAGGCTAACCAAGGAGAGATAATTTTTATAAACAGCAACATTCCTCATTCAACAATTAATGTTGATTCCAATTTTTCCGGGAAACTGGTTCAATTTCGTATGCCTACTCTCACCTATGGCAATTTAAGCTATTTATACAAGTTTTTTAACAATTCAGGAACTCACGGCTTTATATTTTCAAAAACAGAAGATGCAAAGATATTATCAGATTGCATTAATAAAATCTTTTCTGAAAGAAATAATTACAATACTTCTGCTGAATATTTTATAACATCAAATATGTATATGATATTATCTGTACTTTATAAAAACAATCTTTTTGAGGATAATGAAAAACTTATCAGAAACAAAAAAGAGATTGAAAGACTTCTGCCGGTACTTGAGTATATTGATACTCACTATAACGAAAGCATTTCTTTAAGCGAATTAAGCCGTGTACTCAATTTAAATGAATACTACTTCTGCAGAGTTTTCAAAAAAACAATGGGAAGTACCACAACGGACTATATTAACTTTGTAAGAACCAATTATGCAAGAAAACTTCTTTTTACCGAAAAAACAATTATTGAAATATGTTGTGAAACGGGTTTTTCCTCCCTTTCCTATTTCAACAGAACATTTAAAAAATATTTTCAACATTCCCCATCAGTTTATAAAAAGATTGCCGGACGAAGTGACAACTTATTATAATATTTGTTTTAAGAACTAGCTTAGATGAATCAAAGCTGACTAATTCAAACAGATTTACTCTAAATATCAAAAGTGCCGAGTTTCAAAATCTTTGTCAATTTTATTTACAAGCTCTCCTTTTAAATGTATTTTTTATATTTTTAGTTCATTGACAATTCAGCTTAATAATAGTATAATGATTAAACTAAACTAAGGAGAATGATTATGATTACACTTTATAATGATGGAGTTTTTCTTTCCGAAAAAGAAACTTTAATCGAAAAAAATGAAGCTCTGTTAAAAAATCCAGCTCTTGATGTTGAAGCTTCAAAGAAGAAAACTATGGCCTATAAAATTTTAACAGGTCATAACACTTCCGATAATGACGAAAAACTTAAGATAAAATTTGATGCTATGGCATCACACGATATAACTTATGTAGGAATTATTCAGACTGCGCGCGCTTCAGGGCTTGAGAAATTCCCTATTCCCTATGTTCTTACCAACTGTCACAACAGCTTATGTGCAGTAGGCGGAACAATCAATGAAGATGACCATGTATTCGGTTTATCCGCGGTAAAAAAATACGGCGGTATTTATGTACCCGCACATATGGCGGTTATTCATCAGTATATGAGAGAAATGATGGCAGAATGCGGCTCTATGATTTTAGGGTCAGACAGTCATACCCGTTACGGTGCATTGGGAACAATGGCAATCGGCGAAGGCGGTCCCGAGCTTGTTAAACAGCTTCTTTCAAAAACTTATGATATAAACTATCCCGATGTTGCGCTTATTTACCTTGAAGGCACACCGGCTCCCGGAGTTGGACCTCAGGACGTAGCACTTTCTATCATCGGAAAAGTATTCAAAAACGGATTTGTTAAAAACAAGGTTATGGAATTTGCAGGTCCCGGTGTTAATAATTTAAGTGTTGAATACAGAAACGGCATAGATGTTATGACCACCGAAACTACCTGTCTTTCATCTATCTGGAAAACCGATTTAAAAGTTAAAGATTATTATGAAATTCACGGAAGAAAAGATGCTTACAAAGAACTTTCTCCCGAAGAAAATGCGTATTACGATTGCTGCGTAAGGGTTAATCTTTCAGAAATCAAACCCTCTATCGCCCTGCCCTTCCACCCAAGCAATGTATATACAATTGAAGAACTTAACAAAAATCAAGT